>JANXZI010000422.1 GCA_025355595.1 Spartobacteria bacterium | reverse complement strand
CGGCGTGTCGGCAAAGGCAAAGCCCGCGCAGACGCTGACGGCCCAGAATTCCGGCGACTCCTCTTCCAATTCGCGTGCGAGTCCCTCCAGCGCACGCATCGGATCATCTGCCGTACCCACGCCGGTGGGCGGCCACACGAGCGGCGGGTGCTGCCAGAACATCCGCGGCACCTCGCCGGTCTTGAGCGTGCGCTGGAGCAGCCTCACCGTGATCACCGCGGCCTGACGCGCGTCGGCGTGCGGGTTTTCGCGGTAGGCGACGAGGCAGTTCGCGCTGTCGGCCATGCGCTGCGTGAAATTCGCGTGCAGATCGAAGACGCCGAAAACCGGCACCGCCGCGCCGATCCACTGGCGCAGGCGCGCGAGGATTTCACCGGTCACATCGCGATGCGACTGCGAGGTCATCGCGCCGTGCAGCACGAGATAGACGGCATCGAGCGGCGCTGGCTCACCCTGCGGGATTCGCGCGGCGAGTTCATCCCAGAAAGTTTCCACGACCTCGTCCTCGACGATCGCGCTCGGTGTCGCACGGAAGTCCACCGTCGGCACGACTTCCCAGCCAAATTCGCGCGCACACTCCAGCGCGCCGCCGAGCGGGGAACTGTCGCCCTCGCAGCGCAGGATCTCGTCGCCGCGCAGCACGGCGAAATCCTTCATGCCGGTGGTGCCCTCAAGGAACGTGTGCGTCTCGTGAAAGAGACCCGCGATCAGGACGCGCTTCGTGCTCATGCCGGTGGCCATTCGCTCGCGTGCCGCGCAAAACTGCGCTCCGCCTTTTGCAATGCCTCGGTCACATCGCCTTCGCGGTGCGCGAGGCTGATGAACCACAGCCCGCGCTCGATCGCACGTACGCCATCCTCCAGCAGGCAACGGCGCAAGTGCGCCCAGCGCGGCGCGTCGTGGCGTTTCACGTAGTCGCGGTAATCGCGGATCGGCCCCTCGGCAGCGCCGGCCTTCAGCATCCCGGTGTGAAAGACGAGGCCCGGCCCCTGCGGACGCAGCGGGATGCCGTGGCGATCCGCGAGCGAGCGCAGGCCGCTCATCATCGCGCGGCCGAGCGCCGTGACTTCGCGCGGATGCCGTTCGCCGAGTGAGGCGACGGAATCGAGGCACCACTTGCTCGCGGCGAGGCAAAGCGGGTTGCCATTGAGCGTGCCGGCGTGGACGACGGTGCCTTCGATGATTTTGCTCATCGCGGTTTTCGTTCCGGCGATGGCGGCGAAGGGCACTCCGCCGCCGATCGCCTTGCCGAGGATCGTGAGGTCGGGTGTGAAGGCGAAATGCTTCTGCGCACCGCCGGGACCGAAGCGGAAGCCGGTGATAGTTTCGTCGGCGATCATCAGCATTCCCTCGCCGTCGCAAAGTTCCCGGATCGTCTCGATCATTCCGGGCACCGGCTCCATGCAGCCGGTGTTGCACAGCACGGGCTCGAAAATGATCGCCGCGATCTGCCCTGAAAATTGCGCGACGCGTCGTCGCAAATGTTCGGGATCGTTCCAGCGCGCGACGACGAATTTCTCCAGCACCTCGGGAATTACGCCCTGGCTCGGGTGCAGGCGCGTGGGCGCTTCGTCGTCGCCCCATTGGTCCGGCGGCGGCGCGTAGCCGACCAGCCCTTCATCCGCCCAGCCGTGGTAGTGGCCCTCAAATTTCAGCACGAGTGGCCGGCCGGTGTGCGCCCGCGCGAGACGCAGGGCTGAGAGCACGGCCTCGGTCGCGGAGTTGTTGACGCGCACGAGTTCCGCCGACGGGATCATCTGCTGCAAGCGCTCCGCGACTTCGATTTCCAGTTCCGACTGCGCGGCCCAGTGCGTGCCGAGCTTCGCCTGCGCGGCGATCGCGTCGGCCATGCCGCGCGGCGCGTGGCCGTAGAGCAGCGCGCCCTGGCCGATTTGGAAATCAAGGTATTCGTTGCCATCCACATCCCACACGCGGGGGCCGTCGCCGCGCGCGAAGTAGAGCGGCACGGGTTGCTCCATTTTGCGGATGCCGCTGTTCACACCGCCGGCGATGCTGCGCTGCGCGCGCTCGAAGAGCTGGCGGGATTTTGCGTATCGGTCAGTCATGGCGGGGGGAGTTTGAAGTCACATTCTGACCGGCAGTGCGAGCGTGAAATCCATTTGCGCGCGCACTCCGGCACGGCCGTCACATCTTTCGCAGCACTGTCGGGCGCACGTAATTTCCGTCGCACTCCCGGTAGTCCAGCGTGAAGTGCAGCCCGCGGCTTTCCTTGCGCAACAGCGCGCTGTCCACGATCAGGCTCGCGACCGTCGCGAGATTGCGCAGTTCCAGCAGGTCGGTCGTCACCTTGAAGTCCCAGTAAAATTCCTGGATTTCCTGAAGCAGGTTCCGCAGCCGTGCGCCTGCGCGCTGGAGACGTTTGTCCGTTCGCACGATCCCCACGTAGTCCCACATCAGCCGCCGGATTTCGCCCCAGTTATGATAGATCACCACCAGTTCATCCACGTCCGTCGCATCGCCACTTTTCCACTCGGGCAGATCGCCGAGCGTCGGCTCGGAAGGAGCGCGCCATTCCGCGAGCGAAAGTGCCGCGCGGTGTGCGAGCACCACGGCTTCGAGCAGGCTGTTGCTCGCGAGACGGTTTGCGCCGTGCAGGCCCGTGCAGGCGACCTCGCCGATCGCGAAAAGACCGGGCAGTTCCGTCGAGCCATTTGAGTCCGTGACGACTCCGCCGCACTGGTAGTGCGCCGCTGGCACGATGGGGATGGGCTGCTTCGTGATGTCAATCCCCAGCGCGAGGCAGCGCTCGTGGATTGTCGGGAAATGGGAGCGCACGAAATCCGCCGGCTTGTGGCTGATGTCCACAAACATGCACGCACTGCCCGTGCGCTTCATCTCGGCATCAATCGCCCGCGCCA
>JANXZI010000412.1 GCA_025355595.1 Spartobacteria bacterium | reverse complement strand
TCCAGTGCGCTGCTGCGCCACATCATCCCGCGCGGTGCCGAGGGCTACACGAAAGTGATCATCCTCATCCTCTGCCTCGGCCTCATCGAGTGGCTCGCCATGGCGCGCATCGTGCGCGGGCAGGTGCTCGCGCTGAAGGAGCAGCAATTCGTGCTCGCGGCGCGCGCGCTCGGGCAGTCGCACGCGCGCATCCTCGTGCGGCACCTGCTGCCAAATCTCATCGGCGTCATCGTCGTCTATCTCACGCTCACGATTCCCGCGGTGATTCTCGACGAGTCATTTCTCAGCTTCCTCGGCCTCGGCATCAATGATCCGCAGGCGAGCTGGGGCAGCCTGCTGAGCGACGGAAAAAATGTGATCAATCCGGTCCACAGCTACTGGTGGCTGCTGCTCTTCCCCGCCGCCGCAATGTCGCTCACACTCGTCGCACTGAATTTCCTCGGCGACGCGATCCGCGACGCGCTCGATCCGCGCGCGCGGCGGTAGCTGGGAGCGGCGACATTCCTGTCGCCATCCTCACAGCACCATACCCAAGCCCCATGGCGGGCTGCACGACGCACTCTCATCTGCCGCCTTTCAATGAAATGTGCGCCTCCGGCGTAATCGCAGGTCGGCGACAGGAATATCGCCGCTACCAGTCGCGCGCCGCGCGTGCGGCTACAAGTGCGGGGCCGCCGGCTTCTGCGGCGCGCGGAATGCCGGTGCGCCCTGCACCTTCAGCTTCCGCTTGAAGACCTTGTCCCCGCACGTCGCGAAAAGCGTGCTGAAATCCGCGCCGCCGAATTCCAGATTGCTCACGCGGCCGTTTGGCGTGGGGATGATGCAGTTCACGCGGCCTGCCTGATCGCACACTTGGATGCCCATGCGCGTTGCCACGTAAAGTCGGCCCGCGGTGTCCACTTTCATGCCATCCGCGCCGCTGTCGTCCGCGGTGTCGGGCACGTGCAGGTGGTAGTAGCGCTGCTTGTGCTTCAGTGTGCCGTCGGGCTGGATCTGGTAGCTGTAAACCCAGTGCGAGCGGCTGTCGGCGACGTAGAGCAAGGTCTGGTCGGGCGAGAGCGCGATGCCGTTGGAAAATTTCAGCCCCTTGTCCACGATCTGTTTTTCGCCGTTCGGCTTGATAAGCCAGATGAGGCTCGGGTTCACGCCGCTGCCGGGATGCGTCGCATACACGTTGCCGCTGTGCGCGACGACGATGTCATTGCCCACGACCTCATTCGCAAAAACCTTCGCCGCGCCCTTCCCATCATAGGTGAGAAGCTGCGGCGTCACCGTCGCCACCGCGTAGAGATGCCCGTCCGCGCCGAATGCCTGCCCGTTCGCCTTCTGCGAGTCCGCGATGAACGGCGTCACCTTCCCATCGAGATTGATCTTCCACGTCTTCGATGCCGGGATGTCATTGAAAAAAACCTCGCCCTTCGCGTTCACCGCCGGGCCTTCGGTGAACTTGTAGCCCTCGCCCACGAGCTGCCAGCCCTCGCCGGGAATCAGGATTTCCTGAAGCTGCTTCGAGCCCGCGCCCGCCTGCGGTTCCTTCGGCCAGTCCTTCCACAGCCACCGCACCGCGTCGGGAAAAATCGCCGCTCCGTGGATGCCGTTGTGCCCGCCGGTGCCCCACGCATGGTTCACCTCGTAGCCCGCGAAGGTGAGCGCGCGCTCCATCATCTGATTCGCCATCCACCAGTCGCCGCCATAAATATTCTGATCGTGGTCGCCGTCCTGCAAAAAGATGCGCAGCGGCTTCGGCTCGAACTCTCGGACAAGTCCCGGAAGGCGATCCGCGCCGCGCAGATTCACAAAGGTGCCGACGGTGGAAAACACGCGGCGGAAATCCGCGGGCCGCTCCCACGCTGCGATGAATGCGCACACTGCGCCGCTTGATGAGCCGCCGATGCAGCGGTCGTTCCCATTCTTGCTGAGCACGAGTGCGCGCCCGTCGCCGGCCTTCTGTTGCTCGACGAATGGCAGCAGTTCCTCGACGACGAAGCGCGCGTAGTCCCCGCCGAGACCGTCGTATTCGAGGCTGCGATTGAAACGGTCGAGCGCCACTTTTCCATCGAGCGCCTTCACCACGCCGGGCGATGCGGCGATGTAGATCGTCACCGGCATCTCGTGCTTCGCGATGAGATTGTCGAAGACGACCGGTGCGTTATGCTGCACGCCGTCCTGGTTCACCCACACGCACGCAGGTTTAGCGGGATCGTATTGCTTCGGCACATACACGGAGACGTTGCGCACCGTGCCGGGGAAAATTTTCGAGCCGTCGAAGGTGAACTTCAGCACCTCGCCCTTCGGCACGCCTTCGTGCGGCTTCGAATCCTCGGTGAGCGGATAGTTTTCCGCGGGATTTTTCTGCGCGAGTGCCGCACCAGAAAATGCGAGCGAGAGGGAGAATGCGGCGAGGGTTTTCATGGAGTGTTGAAGCTGCGGATTCGAAGCGCGTTTCGCAATTCCGATTGCTTCCCTTTCCAGTGCTGGTGCATCGAAAAAAAATGACGCGGTCAATCTTACTGAAGCGCTCTGCCGATAAACTGAGAACGGTCATCGGCGCGCAACTCCCGGGTGGAGCACGCGACTCGCGTGCTCCATCCGGGAGGCGGCGGCTCAATTTTTCCGAAGCGTTCCGCACCGGCGTCCACATCACCCAATTGCCTGCGAATCGAGTTTCGCTTTCCGCAGGCGCAGTGCATTCGTGATGACGGACACGGAACTCAGGCTCATCGCCCCACCCGCGATCATCGGGCTCAGGAGCACGCCGAAAAACGGATACAGCGCGCCTGCCGCGATCGGCACGCCGAGCGCGTTGTAGAGGAATGCGAAGAGCAGATTTTGCCGGATGTTGCGCAGCGTCGCGCGGCTGAGACGGATCGCACGCGCGATGCCGCGGAGGTCGCCTTTCAGCAGTGTGATGCCCGCGCTCTGCATGGCCACATCCGTGCCCGTGCCCATCGCGATGCCGACATTCGCCGCGGCGAGCGCGGGCGCGTCGTTCACGCCGTCGCCCGCCATCGCGACATTTTCTCCTGCGGCGCGCAGCGTTTTGATGCGCGCGATTTTCGATTCGGGCGATGCGCCAGCCTCGACGGAATCAATCCCTAGCCGCTGTGCGACGACACCCGCTGTGCGGGCATTGTCGCCGGTGAGCATGTGGAGCTTCAGCCCGAGCGCGTGCAGTTCGCGCACGGATTCGGCGGCGGAGGGCTTGATCGGATCGGCCACTGCGAGCAGGCCCGCCGCGCGCCCGCCGATGGCAGCGAAGACAACCGTGTGGCCATCGTCCTGCAAAGCGGCGGCCCTTTTCTCCAACAGCGCGAGATCACCCACGCCCCGCTGCGCGAGGAATGCCGCGCTGCCCACAGCGATCTCGCGCCCGCCCACTTTCGCGATCACGCCCCCGCCGGTGACGGATTGAAAATCGCGCGCAGGCTCGAAGGCGAGGCCGCGTTCCTTCGCAGCCGCTACGATCGCGGCAGCGAGCGGATGCTCGCTTGATGACTCGACGGCGGCGACGGCGCACAGAAGTTCGTCCTCGGAAAATCCGTCCGCCGCGACGAGCGAGGTGAGCTTTGGATGCCCCTCGGTGAGCGTGCCGGTCTTGTCCACGACGAGCGTGGTCACATGTTCGAGGCGTTCGAGTGCCTCCGCATTCTTCACGAGCACGCCTGCCTGCGCGCCGCGACCGATGCCGACCATGATGCTCATCGGCGTCGCGAGACCGAGCGCGCACGGGCACGCGATGATGAGCACAGCCACGGCATTCACCAGTGCGTGTGCCAGCCGCGGCTCGGGGCCGAGCAGCATCCAGAGCGCAAACGTGAGCACCGCCGCGCCGAGCACGGCGGGCACGAACCACCCGGCCACCCGATCCGCGAGCGCCTGGATGGGCGCACGGCTGCGCTGCGCCTCGGCGACCATCTGCACGATGCGCGCGAGCATCGTCTCGCTGCCGACGCGCTCGGCACGCATGAGGAATGCGCCGGTGCCGTTGATGGTGCCGCCGGTCACCGCGTCGCCCCCGCCCTTTGCGACGGGAATCGGTTCGCCGGTCAGCATGGATTCATCCACGCTCGAAGTGCCCTCGGTGACATTTCCATCCACAGGAATTTTTTCGCCGGGCCGCACGCGCAGGATCATTCCGGCGCTCACGCGATCGAGCGGGACTTCGCGCGCGCCGGCTGCGTCCACGATCCGCGCAGTGGCGGGCGCGAGATCGAGCAGCGCACGGATCGCACTGCCGGTGCGTGCGCGTGCGCGCAATTCCAGCACCTGCCCCGTGAGCACGAGCACGATGATGACTGCCGCGGCCTCGAAGTACACCGGCACGCCTGCGCCGTGGTGCATCGTGTGCGGAAAAATTTGCGGCACGAGCATCGCCGCCGCGCTATATACGAACGCCGCGCCGACGCCGAGCGCGATGAGCGTGAACATATTGAAGTGCCCCGTGCGCAGCGACCGCGCACCGCGCACGAAGAACGGCCAGCCCGCCCACAGCACAACCGGCGTGGTGAGCACAAACTGTGTCCAGCGCGACGCCGCGCCCATGAACCAGTGCGGCGCACCGGGAAAAGCGTGGCCCATCGCGAGCACGAAAACCGGCAGTGTGCAGAGCGTCCCGATCCACAGGCGGCGCGTCATGTCTCGCAGTTCGCCATCGTCCTCCGGTTCACTCGCGCCGACGATCGTCGGTTCCAAAGCCATGCCGCATTTCGGGCAAGCGCCCGGATGATCCTGCTCGATCTGCGGGTGCATCGGGCAGGTGTAGATCGTCTTCGCCGCAAACTTCCACGCCGAGTTGCGCTCCAGCGCCATGCCGCACTTTGGGCAATCACCCGGCTTGTCCGATTCCACACCGGGACACATCGGGCAGAAATATTTCGCCGCCGCGGATGGCGTCACATCGTGGTAATGATGCGCGCCGTGAGCGCAGCAGTCATGTCCGGCTTTCGGCTCCGGCTCGGGCGGAGGATCATCGGCGTGGCCGCACGGTGGCGGCTCCGGTTTGTCACAGCACGAATGCGGCTCTGCATCCTCACCGGTGGCGGGACCGCGTGTGTCCTCGTGCTTCATAATGTGGCCATGCAATGCGCTGCCGCATGGCGTCGTCGCGCTACTTTTTCGCGGCGGCGTCCTTCACCAGCTTCACGTATTTTGCCGGCTCCTTTTCAAAGTCGTCCTTGCATCCCTTGCAGCAGAGCCACACGTCGGTGCCCTCGTGGGTGACCTTGTATGCCTTCATCCCGCCGCTGCCGTAAGCCTTCCCGGAGATGGGGCACTTCGTCAGCGGGTAATCTTTTGGCACGCCGGTCTCGGCGGACGCGTTACAGGCGGCGATGACGAAGGCGGCGAGAAGAGCGGTGGCGATTTTCATGGCGGTGTGTGTGGTCAAGTTGAGTGTCGACATTAAACGCCACGGGGAGTCCCACCGCAACTGCGCGGATTTGGCAGCGCTCTGATCAAAGTAGCCGCCGACGACAGGAGCCGGGCCGATCTGCCGTTTGCGCCGGAAGCTCGGTGCGCGCGAAAAAAGTGCCGGCCTCCTTCCGTCGGCGGCTGCCGGTGCGTTCACCCTAAGTCAGGGAATCGGAACCACGGATTACGCGGATGCCGCGGATAAGCAGTGACTTTGCTGACGAGTGACATTCACCCAACGGGTGTCCGAATTCTTGATGGATCATCCCACACATCTTCTTCCATCCGTGCCTTCCGTGTAATCCGTGGCCATCCCCGTCGCCGTTTCCAGACTCACTTTTCGTCTGCTTTTCCAAATGCCAGCACGAGCCATCCCGCGAGCAGGCACACGCCGCCGATAGGCGTGATCGCGCCGAGCCATTTCAGATTCGTGAGCGCGAGGACGTAGAGCGTGCCGCTGAAAATCACGATGCCCGCGAGCATAAGCCACCACGCAGCAGCTCGCAGCGGACGCATCCCGGCGATGATGAGCAGCACCACGGCGTGCGTGAGGTGATACAGCACGGCGGTTTCCCATGTCGCGATGCGCGCATTTTTCTCCAGCACATCGTGCAGCCCGTGCGCGCCGAATGCGCCGAGCGCGACGGCGAGGAAGCCCACGATGGCGG
>JANXZI010000385.1 GCA_025355595.1 Spartobacteria bacterium | reverse complement strand
TACCGTGAATCCCGCGACCAGCAGGCAGATGGCGAGGGCGCCAAACGCGGAATCCAACATGGCCGAAAACCACGCGCAGAGTGCAGCATAGGGCAGGCTAAGGGCGAGAATCGCGAACAGCCCTTGCAGCGACCACATCCAAATATCCACGCCGGGATAGATGCCGACCTTGAACTGGAGATACAAGGCGATGACCGCCATCGTGAAGGTGCTCGAGATCACAGTGAACGAGACTGCGCCGATGAAACGGCCAAAGAAGATATTCCGCCGCTCGGTGCGGAGCAGGAGATAGCGGAATCCGCGGTTGCCGATGTCTCCGGCAGTCTGATTAAAAGCGCCCAGACAGGTCGTGTAAGGGATGAACATGAGCAGGAAAAGCAGGATGGCACTGAGCAGTGCCGGCTTTTCCGTGATCAGGAAGTTGCTTTGCGCCGGATCCGCACCGGTAATCCATGACACCGCACTCTTGATGGTATCCGAGGTCGAAATCTGCCGGTAAGTCTCAGCAAGCGTCTCGGCGGTGGAGGCACCCGATTTCTCGAGAATGACTTCAACGGGACTGATGAAGAGCGATGCGATGCTGAACCCAACGGTCAACAGCACCATGATGAAGACGATTCCGCCGCCGGTTCGCATGGCAAACCGCATCGAGTACAGGGCAATGAGCTTGATGTGCGAATTCATAGGATGCGGAGACGGACTGAAAAGTCAGCGGGAAGGCAAGCTGTCTCCCCGTCGCATTCCGGAAGGAACTACGGGTTGACGAAGTCGTCTTTGAACGTGTTGTTCAACAGAATCAGCGTCAGCACCGGATAGATCAGGCCGATGATGGTTCCGATGCCGAATCCAGATTTTAGGAAGGCGATGCTGATCACTGTTTGGACAACAGAGACGATTCCGTAAATGCTGCCGAGGCGTTGGCCGAGAAACTTCTTCTGCCCGAGGTATCCGACACCCGAGACGATGAGCAGCGTGACGGAAACGAGCAAGAGGACGAGCGAAATGAGAACCATCGTGCCACCCACCTGGGTGACGGCCGCGATGTCCTGTGCCCCGGCAGTGCCTTGGCCGGCTGCCACTTTAGCCGCTCCTGTGACGAGCGAATAGAGCGCCCAGAGGGCGAGGATTGCGATGACTCCGAAGCCACCGAAGACGAAATTCAAGACTGCGAGTGCAGTCAAGCCACCGGGACGTTTTCCTTCTGACATAATATTTGGATTGTATTGAGGTTTTTTGTGATTTTCCAAACCGTAATTGGGTTGGACTGCGCGGAGCACAGCGGTTAGCTCCGCTCTCGACAAGGCCAATCTTTGTTGAGTGCTGATTCTTCGTGGTGCCCGGCGGCTGTTTCCGGTGGGAAGAGAGGGGGCAGGCTTGAATGGCACTAAAATAAGGGCTGATTGGGAGAAGAAAGTCTCTGGGAAAATGCGGGCGGCGATCAATGGCGGAATGGAAAACAAGACGGGCTATTTTCAGATATCCTCATACCGTGGAGAATCACCGGCATTCGGCACGCCAGCGTTTCGCATGTGTCCCGCAGGATGGGGGACACGGCAGGCGAGACGCCCACCCTACCCAAGGCACGCCATCCGGCTTCGCCGCGCATCTCATCTTATTTCCGAAAGCTGGCATTAAAGAGGGGAGGCGTCGCGGATCGGCACAAAATGCCGGCGATGCTCGACGTTCGTCTTGTGAAATGTGAAGAACTCGAAAATGAGCAATGTGCGTTTTCCCGGACAGAAACGCCCACCCGCCACCACCATCACAGCCCGCCGAGCGCGCAGAGGCGTCGTGCGGAGACAGGCGCGGGTGTGCCGAGTTCCTGCGCGAAAATGGAGACGCGGAATTCCTCCAGCATCCAGCGGAACTCTGCGTGCAGTAATGGAGCGACGCGCTTTTCCCAGCCGTGAAATGGCGCAAGCTGGCGGGCTTTCTCGGCGTCCTTCGCGGGCGCGAGCGCGGCGCGTTCGGCGCGCAGTTGCACGGCGCGGAGGTAGCGCGGGATGTGGGCGAATTGCGCGAAGGGGATGCCCGCAGGGAAGTCCGCGGGGAGCAGGCGCGCGAGGTCGGCGTCGAGGCCGGGATAGCGGCGCAGCGATGAGGCGATGGTGTGCCGCAGCGAGACGATCTGCGCAATGCCGTCGCTCACTTTTCGCGCGAGTGCAGGCAGGTCGCGGTGGAAATTGGCGAGCAGTGTGCGGAAGCGCGCCTCGGTGAGCGGCAGGGCGGGGGAGAGTCGCAGTGCGTGCTCCGTGAGCATCGTGGTCGCGCCGCGCGCGAGCGACTCGGG
>JANXZI010000383.1 GCA_025355595.1 Spartobacteria bacterium | reverse complement strand
CCGCCATGACCGTCTCCCCCCCAGTTCACACGGCGTGCGCGGCTTCCGGCTCTACGCGGATCGCGCGAAGGCCGAGGCGTGGCAACATTCCGACGGGATGAAAAAAATGTGGAGCCATGCCGCGGACGCCGGCCTCGCGATGTGTCTGCTCGCCGACCCCGAATCGCTTCCTGCCGTGCAGCGCATGTGCCGCGCATTTCCGAAAACGCGCGTCGTGACCGATCATTTTGCGCGCATCGGCATGAAGGGTGCGGTGAACCGGCACGACCTCGACCATCTCTGTCGCCTCGCGGATTTCCCGCACACGCATGTGAAGGCCTCGGCGTTCTACGCACTCGGCGCAAAGCAGGCGCCGTACACCGATCTCGCACCGATGATCCGCAGGCTGCGCGACACGTTCGGCGCGTCGCGGCTCATGTGGGCGAGCGACTGTCCCTTCCAGTTACAGGAAGGACACACCTACGCGAATTCAATCGCGCTCATCCGCGACCGGCTGAATTTTCTCACTGCGGAAGACAAACAGTGGATGCTGCGCGGCACGGCGGAGAAGGTGTTCTTCGCGTAGGCGCGCCCGGGAGTGCGCGCACGGCGGGCTTCCGCCCGCGCCTACGAACGGTGCCGGCCCTCGCTCACTCGAATCGCGTGATGAACTCGCGGTAGAACGTGAGCGCGCGCTCGACCTCGGCGACCTCGACGAATTCCACGGCGGCGTGCGCCTGATCGATGCTGCCTGGGCCGATGATGAGGCTCGGGATTCCTGCGCGGGAGAGCTTGCTCGCATCGCTGTCGAAGGGGACGCCACCGAGCGCGGCGTCGAGGCCCATCTCCGCGAGCACGGTGCTTGCGAGTTTCGCGGGTGCTGAGTCGGCGGCCGTTTCAAGTGCTTCATCGAGAATCATCGGCGGCTCCATCACGGCGTCGAATGTCGGATGCTGCGCCTTCAATTCATCGAGCAGGCCCTGGTAGTGCGCGAGCACGGCGGGGCCGCTTTCGCCCGGCAGCAGGCGGCGATCGATCTCGATGGCGCACGTATCCGGCACGAAGTTCACCTGCACGCCTCCGCGGATGATGCCCACGTTTGCCGTCGCCGGCCCCAGCAGCGGATGCACCTTTCCGGCAAGCCGCGCGTGATCCTCCTCGATCGCGAGGACGATGCGGGCCGCATGATTGATCGCATTCACGCCGAGCCGCGGCTTGCTGCTGTGCGCGGCTTTTCCGCGCACGACGATGCGCCAGCGCAGCACACCTTTGCCAGCGATGATCGCGCGCAGGCCCGTCGGCTCCGCGACGAGGGCGGCCTGAGCCGCAGGCGCTCCGTTCACGGTGAGTTCCTCGCAGAGCTTCACCACGCCGCGATACGAAAATTCCTCGTCCACCACTGCGGCGAGCCACACCTCGCACGGCGGCGTGAGGCCTTCGTCATGCAACGAAGCGACGGCGTGCATCATCGCCGCGAGGCCCGCCTTCGTGTCGCAGCTTCCGCGGCCAAACAGTTTTCCGTTCCCGATGCGCGGTTCGAAGGGCGGGATGTTCATGCCCTCCACGGAAACCGTGTCCATGTGCGCTTCGAGGATCACGCGGCGCGAAGGATCGCGGCCTGGCAGACGCGCGAGGACATTCGGGCGATTCGGAAAGACCTCCTGCTCCCACACGACAATCCCACGGTGCTCAAAGAAGTGCCGCACCGACGTGGCGAGATCCCTTTCGCCGGGGCCGCCCTCGTAGAACGAATTCACGCTGTTGACCGCGACGAGGCTGCGCAGTGTCTCGATGACGGGTGAGAAATTCATGCGCGGCATCATCCCCATTCCGGTGTGAATTTGGAAACCATGAATGGAGGCGCGCACCGCACCGGCGCATCCAAGATGAGCGTGGCCGTGTCGCGGCGGTGATCAGCCCGCAGCTTTACCAGGCGCGGCTACGGATCAGCCGAGCCTTGCGTGCAGGCGATCTCGCAGGAGTTCCTGCAGCGGCTCGCTCGTGAGCCGCTCGGTGACTTCATTCAGAAAGCCGAAGACGACGAGGCGCTGCGCCTCGCGGAGCGGGATGCCGCGCGAGAGAAGGTAAAAAAGTTCCTCGGCATCCACCTGGCCGGTCGTCGCGCCGTGCG
>JANXZI010000366.1 GCA_025355595.1 Spartobacteria bacterium | reverse complement strand
TTCGGCGGCAGGCCAGTTGTCGAGATCGATCAGCCGGAACGGCCAGTTGATCTGATTCAGCCCCATCTTCCACGGCGCGAGATCCGCCTCCGTGTCCTTCGTCCAGCCG
Organism: Spartobacteria bacterium; assembly: GCA_025355595.1. Classification (GTDB taxonomy): domain Bacteria; phylum Verrucomicrobiota; class Verrucomicrobiia; order Chthoniobacterales; family Chthoniobacteraceae; genus SXWH01. The sequence goes on along the minus strand of JANXZI010000366.1, from coordinate 4,664 downwards.
ACGGGCGTGCGCCTCATGCCCGCCTTCATCATCAGCGGGCCGACGACGGTGAGATCGCGCGTCGAGTAGTGCGCGCCGCCAAACCACCACGTCCCAAAGGGCGACTCCAGCCCCGCGGTGCGCGTGTCCTTGCCGAGCAAGGCAAACGCCGCGTCGTGCCGCAAGAGCGTGTGCGCCGTGGCATCGGTCAGCGTGATGCGCAGCGCGTACCAGCCCGGCTCCGGCATCGCGAGCGGCACCGTGATTTCCGCCTCCGCGCCCGGCGCCTTCAATTCCACGGTCTTCTCGTGCGATTGCAAAAGTTTCCCCGCCACGTCCGCGACCTCCCATCGCAGGGTGAAGGCACCGGGCGCATTTGCACGCAGAGTGAAGGCGGTCTCCGGCACCTCGTCGTTGTGAAAAATGTTGCCGGGCTGCGCTTGCTTCAGCCGCAGCTCGACCGGCGATTTTTCGAGCGTCACGCCGAAGACATGCACCGCACTCGTTGATGTCGCGAGGGGCTTGCGTCGGCGATCATTCTGCACTTCGAGGCCGCCGCATTTGCCGAGGAATTCAAAATCGAGATACGGCCCGATCTTCATCGGCGCGAAGGGATCGGTGGGAGCCGCGAGCGTGTCGAGGATGTCGCCCATCTTCAGATCCACCTGCACGAGATACAGCGGCACCGCGATCTTCTTTCCCTGCGCGGAAACGGCTTCCACCTCGCCGACTCTCGTCATTCCCGCGCCCGGCTTCGCGTCGCCACGCGGCAGCGTGAGCGTCGTATCCGCCATCGCGCCGCCGCGGCCCGAGATCCCAAAACGCGTGAGCCGCGTCGTGAGCACCGGATCTTTTTTCTCATCCGGCTCCACCGCGCAGAGCACCCACGCGCGATGGTAAAACGCCTGCGGCACCGAGAAATGTGCCGACTCCGGCATCCCATCCAGAGAAGTGCGCGAGGTATTTTCATTCGTCTCCAGCGCGCGCCCGCCCTGCATTTCCTTCACCATGCCCACATCCGCATTCGCCGCTCCGCCGCCGACGATCATCGGAACCGCCTCCACTCGCTGCATTCCCGGCTTCAGCGAAACCGCCGCATCCTTCATCGCGCCGGGCCGCGCGATGTGCCGCACGTCGAGTGGCAGAAAAAGTCCCGTGTCCGGGCGAGCAAATGTCTTCGCACCGCGCACCGCGCCGCCTTCCTCCAGCTTGAAGCTCACCTCCGCGAGTCGGCCTTCGCCTGCGACGCGCCCGCAGTAGCGTCCCTCCATCCAGAGTTCCGCACCCGCACCGTCGGCGCGCACTTCCAGCAGCACCCAGCTCTGCGCCGGCGACGGCAGCGCCTCCCAGCGCGCGAGCAAGTCCGTCTGCTGCGCCTCGGTGTAGCGCGCGAGGCACGGCCGGATGTGATTTTCAAACCGCAGCCCCGCGCCTTGGAATTCGATCAGCGCATCGGGAGCGAGCGTCGTTTCTGGCGTCCGCTTACCGTCCTTCCGCACGGAGCGCAGCAGCTTCTCCGGCTTCACCGCGCCGAGAATCCACTGCGTCTTTCCATCGGCAAATTTCAGCGCCACCGCGATCTTCCCGCTCGCGCCAGTGCGAAATTCCGCCTGCACCGTGTCTGCGTCGCCGAGCGCGATCACATGCTCCTTCGGCCCTTCGGCAATGGAAACGTCGGCGCCGAAAAAGGGCGTTGCATGCAAACAGCAGAGGATGATGACGGTGAGTGTTTTCATAGGTGGTCCGGATCGAAGGGGCGCTGGACTACGGGCTGTCATGCACTCCGACCTCGCGGCGAGACACGAGCACCAACGGTGCGAACCATGCCAGCCCAGGGCAACGCCTTGGGTTTCGACGAGAACGAACAAAGCCCTGAAGGGGCGTGACAGAATTGGGCCGCCCTTTCAGGGCTTTGAATTCCCTTCCAGACGCCCCCCGGGCATTGCCCTGGGCTGGTTTGACGACGGGCCGTTGGCCCTCAAGGCATCGCCGGAGAAAATGTGCATGGCACATGTCACCTCGCCGGGCGTTCCGCGAGGTACTCGCGCACGGCAGCGGCGAGATTTGCGCCGACAGCGCGGTAGCCCTCGGTCGTGCTGTTCGTATGGTTCCAAATCGTCTCAAGGCACAGACTGACCGTGTGCGGATTGCCGTTCATACTGACCCAGTTTCCGCTGATCTGCCGCCACAGCGGATGATAGCTCGCGCCGGTGGTCTTCGGCTGGTTGCTCATCGGGATGAGCGGTTTGATCTTGCTGATGCGGCCATACGCGAGCTCGATGAAACGGTCGCGCAATTTGACCATCGGCTCCTTCAGCAGGTCGTTGTCGAGGATGTAGAAAAATGTCGGATCGCCCGGCGCGGGATTGTGCAGATCGAGGAAGACATCCATGCGCCCTTCCTTGATCAGTCCGCCCACACTGCGCTGCGCGGCGATGACTTCATTCCAGTGCGGCTCCGCCGACCAGTCGCGGTTGTGATCCTGCGGTCGCGCGTCTTTGCCGCCGTTGCCCGTCGCGGTGTTGTCTATGTCCATGATCGGGATGAGGAAAATTTCCGCGTGCTGTCGCAGCCACGCCGCGTCCGCATCGTCGCTGAGCAGCCATTCGCCGAAGCCCTGCGCCACCCAGCTCGATCCGCTCTCCCACGCGTGCTGCCGCGCCTGCACCCACACCCCGAAACGTTTTTCCTTCGGCAGATCGCCTTCCATCACATGCAGCATCGGCACCGCGCGGCCTTCACGCGAACGGCACAGATCCTCGCGCTTCGCGTGCGCCGACTTCGCGCTCATCTCGCTCACAAATTTTGCCGCCGTCGCCGGGGTGTACGGCGGCCCCCACGCGACGAAGACCGACGCGGCATCGGGCTTCACCGTGTAGATCATCCACTCATCCTGCTTCGTGCCATTCTCGCTGTGCCGCCACGTTCTGCCATCCGTGGAAAATGTCGCCTGCTTGGGCATCGCCCACGAGGACGCGAGCGGCTTCGGCGCAGGTTTCGCTGGCAGTGGCGCCGTGGAATCCGATCCGCGCAGCCGCAGCGTGATCGTCTCTCCCGGCGTGAGGCCCTTGATTTGAAAATACCACCAGCACGGCCACCCGCGCGCGGCATCGCCACCAGGCGTGAAGCTGACGCTGCGCGCCGCCTCGCTGATTTCGATCACCTTCACCGATGCGCCTTCGAAATCGGAGGCAACCGTCAGCGCCTCCGTCGCAAATGTGATCCGCCCGCAAAAGCAGGTCAGGATTGCGACGAGGAGCGGAAGGACCGTCGGCGGGAGTTTCATGGGTTTCATGGAAATAGGATCGAAAACAAATCTGCGTCGCTCATCCCAAAACACAATCGCACGGCCTTGCGCGGCGACACGGCCGCGCGGAGGATAGCCCGCTGCAAGGCGCGTTACTTCGCCGACGGAGCCTTCAGCTTCTCGATAAGAAACGTCTGGTTGCTCGCGTGCTTCACGTCGGGTGCGCCGGGATAGACGACTTCGCACGGCACGCCGGCTTGCTTGAGTCGCTCCTGCAGCTTCACGCCGAAATTCGCCGTGTGCGTCGCGTCTTTCTCGACCTTCCCGAGCGCCGGCGGGCCGCCGAAGCTCATGTGGATCGGCGGGTCGTCGCTCGTCACGAGCGCGTAGGGCGAATACTCCGCGATCCACGGCAGGATTTTTTCGCGCGCGGCGACGAAGTCATCGAAGTTTTTGAATTCGCCGGCTTTGGAAAATGCATGTCCGCCGTAGCTGCTGTTCGGCGTCCATTCGCGCATCTGCTGCGGGTCGAGCGTGGTCTGCGGCCCGGCCACGGCGGCGCACCAAAGGCGCGTGGATTCGCGCGCGATGGGATCGTCACTTTTCGGATCTGCGAGATCATCGTGAAAGGCGAGCCACAGCGAAGTGCATGCGCCCGCGCTGCCGCCGCTCGCGCCGATGCGCGCCTTGTCCAGGTTCCATTCCTTCGCGTGGCTACGCACAAATTGCAGCGCGCGCGCCGCGTCGTGCAACGGGGCTTTCACCGGCGGCACCACTTCCTGCGCCTGCGAGATGTAGCGGTAGTTCACCGAGACCACCGAGATGCCCGCGTCGAGATACGGCTTGGGATTGATGCCATTTTTGTCGCCGGCCATCCAGCCGCCACCGTGGATGAAGAAAAGCAGCGGCGTCGGCTTCTCCGATTTGGCCTGGTAAAAATCGAGCACGTTGCGCTCCGCGGGACCGTAACGCAGGTCGGCGATCGTCGGCTTCATCGTGCGGCGCGGCGGCCCCTTGAGGCTCGCGATAAGATATTCGTCCGCAGTCTTGTGCTTCACGTCGGGCGCGCCGGGATAGACGAGCTCGCACGGCACACCGACTTCCTTGCATTTCTCCTGAAGTTTCACGCCGTAGTTCGCCGTGTGCGTGGGGTCCTTTTGCTCCTGCCCGAGCGCGGGCGCGGACGAGTAGATGAGATACACCGGCGGGTCGTCCGACGTGACGTGCTCGATGGGCGAATACTCTTTGATCCACGGCAGCACCTCCTCGCGGTGCTCCAGAAATTCCGCGAAGCGCGTGTCGCGCGTCTTGATGTCATTCGGGTCCATGAAGCCAAACGCATGTCCGCCGTAGCGGCTGTTCGGCGTCCATTCCTGGAGCTGCTTCGGGTCGAGCGAAGTCTGCGCACCGTTGACCGCCGCGCACCACAGCCGCGTGG
>JANXZI010000365.1 GCA_025355595.1 Spartobacteria bacterium | reverse complement strand
GCTTAAGATTGCCCTCGGAGCCGCCATTCATGATTGAGGTTTCCGAGAGTTCTCTCCTGGGTGACCTTCCCAGGCTGTTCCTGCACGTTCAAAAGGGGAAATCCATTCATCACGTAATAGAAGCCGCCGTCAGGCCGCTTGCGGATGCTGAATCCACCTCGTGTGAACTGTCTGTCTGTGACGCATAGAACTGCCGCAAACCGGCGCTTCGGGCGCAGGAATGTCAAGCGGCATTGTGACGAAACTGTCCAGTCCGGCGAGCCTCCGCATGAACGCCAAAAGTAGCCGACATGCCCCGCTCTCGGAAAACTCCACGCGGTGGGAGAGCGTGAATTCGTGCGGCATCGCGGTCGCAGGCTGCGCGACGCCTCCGCGCCGCGAAATGCCGAAGTGCGGCGCAATGATCCCTCGCCAACCCCGCACATCATTGCAACATCGGTCACGTTTGAGCTTTGGTCCTGAATGGAATGAGCTTCTCTGCAATTGAATGGTGCGCGGGTGGTGGTGGACAGACCAACACACGGTCGCTCGCCGCCGATAACGTCGTGATGACTCCTCCGCCATCACCAATAATGTGTCCACGCTGGACACCGCCTTGACCAATAACCCGCCGACGCTGGGGGATATTCGAGGGGCTGCGGGCGAAGATGAATGAGCTGATCCTCGCGCTGCGCCGGTAGCTAAATCCCGCCCGGCCGCGGGAGAGGGGCTATCGGTGCTCGCGCAGGATCCTCCGCACTTCCTCGATGGCCTTCGCATTCTGGTGCGCGCTGTGTCTGGAGGGGACGATGAGTTCGCTCTGCGCGTCGTCGAGGTGGCTGCTCCAGTAGGGCACGAAGCTGTCGGTGCTCATGGGCTTAGTGTGATTCTTGTGCCCGCCCTTGCCGCGGTCGCCCATGATCGAATGGGACGGCACGCCGGGGACGGTCGGGATGGTGTTGATCGTCTGGATGAACCGATCGTTTGGCGAGAGATTCTCAATGCTGTTCGGCGTGAGGCCGGCGATGCGCGCCTCCGGCGGGAGGTTGCGGGTCTCCGCGTGCATTCGCAGGAGGAAGTCGGGTGCTTTCACGATCCATCTTGAAACAGTCCCGAGCCAGCCGATGGCCGACTCGCTGCCGCGATGCGGCGTCGAGATGAAGATGGCGCGGCCCACCTCGGGGCGATGGCGGAAGATGAGCGAATCGGTCAGGAATTTCCGCGTCTCGGGCGAGACCGCGAGCTTCTCCGGAGGCTGCTGGAAGTAGGCGTTCCAGAGTTTCATCCCGCTGTCGGTGATCAGGATGCGGTTGAGGATTCCACCCATGCTGTGGCCGATGAGCACGGCCTTTTTGTGGCCGGGATACATCTGGTTGATCGCATCCAGGTGCTCGCGCATGAGTGCCGCCGAGTGCGGATACGGATAGCCGCTCGGGTAGCTGTAAAACCAAAACTGGTAGCGCTCCCGGATGGTGGCGTCGCCGCGCAGCGTGTTGAGGAATGGCACCCACGTCATCGGCGAATCCATGAGGCCATGCACGCAGATGACCGGAATCTTCGAAGGGTCGTACGGCTGGAGCCGTGCGATGCGCGCGGTATGCGCGTAGCTTTGCGGACGCAGCATCTGGGCCCAGCCGAAGATGAACGGCCTTTCCTCCGCGAGCGCGAGTGCGAGCGGCGCGGTAAAATCTGCGGCGAGCGGGAAGGTGTGACCGCCCAGCGTCGCGTATTCCGATGCGAGCGGATCCTCGGTGGTGAGCACGCCGGTGCGCCCCTCAAAGCGCAGCAGCCCCGTCATCCCATAGTACGCGTGCTTGCTCTGCGCGAAGTGCTCGGTGTGTCTGAAATCCCGCTCGCCCCCCGTCGCCACGATCGGTGCGCCGAGGCCGTCCTTCAGCGTCCGCGTGCGGATGTAGAGGCCGAAAAATTTATACCGGTCCGCAGGCAGGATGCCGACCTTGCCCGGCTCGAATTCCGAGTGCGTGCCATTCCTGAAAGTGAGCAGCCATTCGCCTTGGCGGCCTTTCACGCGGAGCGGCGTTTTCCACGGCTCCAGCTTGGCGTCGTGGATGATTCCGAAGATGCGGCTCAGCGCGAAATTATAGTCCGCGCGGGCCTGCGTGTCGGACGGTGCGGCGCGCAGGCGGCGCTCCGCGGCAGCGGCGGAATCGAGACAGCTTCCGAGGGTGGACTCCGGGTGCGATGGGTTTTTCGCGAGTTCCTGCGCGATGCGCCTGCCGTCCGGCGTCTTCACGGGACGCGGATTTTTTGTCACCATCACCGCACAGTATGGCGTGCAGCCTGCGAAGTTGAGGGTGAGGCAGGCCGCGGTGAAGAGGCGCAGGAGTATGGGCAGAGGCTTCAATGGCGGGACTGCGTGAAAGATGCGCGGGTTGCGGAAGTCTTCATCATATCTTCATGGCAATCGTTTTGGATGCCGGAGGATGCGCGTGCGTGTGGGATTACGGATAAGAGTAAAAATAGGATTACGAATAAGAATCAGACAAGGCGACGGGTATCGTACGGTCACGCCTTCTACACGAAGCATGCCTTAAGGCCGACGGCGATGCCCTCCACCTTGCAGGAGATCTCGTGGTCTCCGTCGCCGAGCTTCATGGGTTTGGATTTCGTGCCGCCTTTGAGCACCTGCGAGCCGCCGAGTTTCAAGTCCTTGATGAGGATGACACAGTCGCCGTCCGTGAGCACATTGCCATGCGCGTCCTTCACCATGCGCGGGCCGTCGGCGATTTCGGGCGCGGCGTCGCGCCGCCATTCGTGGCCGCAAGTCGCGCATTCCCAGCGGGCGGGATGCTCCAGTATGTCGTTCATTTCGCACATCGGGCAGGCAGGATTGCTCATCGGTGCGCACCGTAGCGGGATGTCGCGCCGGGACTCAATCACGCACTTGCGCGCGTGCGTTCTCCCCAAGGGAACGACGCACGCGGGATATTGCATGGGACACATCCCCCATGAAAATCCCCGCCCTGTTCCTGCTCCTCTGCACCCTCTCAGTCCTTTCGCCGACGCCACGCGCCTCCGCCGCGGAGCGTGCGCCGGAAGCCGGCTTCACGGCACTTTTCAACGGCACGAATCTCGATGGGTGGCAGACGGCGAAGACCGCAACCGCGGAACCGCTTCAGGGGAAGACCGAGGCATTCGGCGGGCGTTTCAAGGTGACGGATGGCACGCTGGGGTACGACCCGGCGGTGAAGGGGAACCTCTACATCGAAACCGTGAAGGAGTTCGCCAAGGATGTGCACATCAAGCTCGAATTCAATCCTGGGGCGAAGTGCAACAATGACTTCTTTCTGCGCGGCACGAAGTTCGACGTGGTGCCGGGCGCGAAGGAAACCAAGGACGTGAAGGAAGGCGAATGGCAGACGCTGGAAATCATCGTGCAGGGCGACAAGGTGGAGCACCGGATCAATGGGCAGGTGGTCCGCACGTCGAAGGCCGCGGCTGCGGCGAGCCGGTTCATGCTGCGCGCGGAATTTGGCGCGATCCAGATCAGGAATATCCGGGTGAAGGAATAGGGCGGGGGAGCGGGCACGAGGTGCCGGGGTGGGGCACCCTGCATGACGGTTGGAGAGCGATGGGTTCCAACGCAGAGGCGCAGAGAAATCGGGGCAATCTGTACCACGTTGCCGTCCTCTTCCTTCGCGTCTCTACGTCTCCGCGTTAAACTCCCGGCTTCCGGCACAGGCGGATTCCGCGCATACACCCGTTCATCGTGTCCCATGTCCATCATTGGCTGCCGCAGGATCGTGAGACGCCGAGTGCGGCCCTCATGGATCGCTTTCTCGACTACATCGCCGCGTCGCGCATCGCGCTGTATCCCGCGCAGGAAAATGCGATCCTCGAACTGTTCGATGATCGCAATGTGATCCTGAACCAGCCGCCACACACGGTCTGGATTTCCTCGTCACTTGGATTTGCACTCACATCGCCAACGCTGAAATGAACCCAAAGATTGTGAGCATCTACCACGACCACGGCTTGAATGCCCCGTGATTTGCACCCCCGAAGAACTCATGGGACTCTAGCCGTATGACCACCGACCCAATTATCGCCGAAGTGCGCCGTGCGCGGGATGTTCTCGCTGCCAAGTTCAACTATGACGTGACCGCGATTGTTCGCGCTGCCCAAAAGCGACAAAGGCTGTCAAAACTGAAAGTGGTTTCACTCAAGCCGCGCAGGGGAACGTGGCCTAAGCATGCGCCGCGGGGCACCTCCGGGTGAGTTCGAAGGCGACGAATATTGGGTTCGCCGGCATGTTGGCCGTCTTCCTCGTGGTCGTCGTGTGGCGCCTGATCGAGATGCCTTGGTGGGGAAAGGCGCTGCTCGTCATCGCCGGATTCCTGCCGGGGGCCGCAATGCTTGGCGGCACGAGCGGCCTTCCGCCGGGGCAGAAGCCCGAGAGTGAAGCCGACGCGTTCATGGCCGTAGAGCGGCTGAAGCGCGACGGCTGGATGAAAGACGACCAGCCGTAGGGATGCTTTGTCCAATCCTCATGCAGCCCCGGCCCTGCGGACGCGGTGGCTTTCGGGGTTTGACTCTGTCCGGAGAAGCATCAAGGCTCCCCGCCCATGACGCCCCGCCTCCCGTCCAGACCGAGCAAAACGGAATCACTGCGCGGGCTAATCAGATGTTAGGCGTCGCTACGCATTTTTTATGACCAAGGCCCTTATTCTCCTTCTCTTCATCGCAGCGTCTGTCTCGGGACTCGCGACTGACCCTGCGATTCCGCAGCCGGATGTTTCATTTTTCACGAAGCTGCGTATGGACTATGCGCAGCAAAAAGACTCTAGGCCCGATTGGGGGCTGAACGAAGACCGCAATGCCATTATGGTTGCCAACCTAGCTAAAGATTATGAGAAAGTGTTCGAGTTATCCGAACGCTGGCTTGCCAAGGTCCCGATCGACGCTGAGATTCACAAGGTGCGTTCCAACGCCGCTGCCGCACTCGGCGACATCAAGAGCTACATGCATCACCGCTCCTTTGCTTACAATCTTATGCAGTCGCTCATACAGTCTGGTGACGGTCTGACTCCGAACACTGCATTTAAAATTGTTTCTTTACAAGAACAGTATTCTGTTCTCGAAGACTTCGGAGCAAGGATCCGCGGGCAAAGCACCACCGACGAAATCGACAAAGCCACTTGCGCGCTTTCAAACGGCAAGATTGTTAATCTTTATTTTGATTGGAGTATTCCGATCAAAGCATTGAAAGCTAAGAGCGAATGACCGCAACACCTAACCCATATGAAAGGGGTCGTTAGGCGACTGAGCACGCCCTCACTATAAATCAACCAAAAGCAAACCCATGAAACCCCGTAAATACGTCCGATATATTATACTCGTCTGCATTTTAGCAGTAATCCACACATCAGAGGCTTCCGATACTGCCGCCGACCAGATCAATCAACTCCGTGCTCTGCGTGAGAGGGCAATTAAGGATGCGATTTCCCATGCCAATGAGGATTTTGTGACTAGCCTCAACCGGCTTAAGGCGCTTTATGCCGACGACCCAAAAGCGCTTGCCATTATCGCCCATAATAATGAGGAGTTTGCCAAAGCCCCTTTGGACGCACCTCGCGCAATACGCAAACGCCCAAAAACTCGGACTCCAGGGGACTTGGCACATTACCTTATTGGAACCCGCTGGGATTACTACGACGGCGACAAGTTTCTTGGAGAAGCTAAGAAACTGGAATTCACCGGCCCTGCAACTGCAATCCTCAATGGCAAACCCATTGAATGGCATGCGCTCGACAATACAAAAATTTGGATTACGGGTAATCGCGAATTTACA
>JANXZI010000360.1 GCA_025355595.1 Spartobacteria bacterium | reverse complement strand
GGCGGAGATCGAGATGCGCGCGAGCGGGAAGCAGCGGCGCTATTCATGGGATTACGACGCGACGATGGACATTTACTCGGCGAAGGCGGACGGGACGGACATCGTGAACCTCACGAAGTCGCCGGGCTACGACGCGGAGGGATCGTTTTCGCCGGATGGCAAGCAGATCGTGTTTTGCTCGCTGCGCTCGGCTTTTCCGCTGGAGAAACTGACGTCCGAGCAGCGTGCGCGCTTTGAAAAGGATCCGGCGTATTGGGGGGACATCTACCTCATGAATGCCGACGGCTCGAATGTGCGCAGGCTCACGGAAGCGCCGGGCTACGACGGCGGGCCGTTTTTTTCGCCGGATGGGAAGCGGATCGTGTGGCGGCATTTCGACGAGAGCGGGATGATCGCGGACGTGTGGACGATGGCGACGGACGGCAGCGACAAGCGGCGGCTCACGGACTTCAAGTGCATGTCGTGGGCGCCGTATTTTCACCCGGGCGGGAAGTATCTCATCTTCACGGCGAACAAGCTCGGCTTTGAAAATTTCGAGCTGTTCCTCGTCGATACGGAAGGCGTGCATGAGCCGGTGCGCGTGACATTCACAGCGGGCTTCGACGGGCTGCCGGTGTTTTCACCGGACGGGAAAAAACTGTGCTGGGCGAGCGGGCGGACGACGGATACGAAGTCGCAGATCTTCCTCGCGGACTGGAATGAGGCGGAGGCGGTGAAGGCGATCGCGGAAGCGCCGAAGCGGGTGGCTTCACTCGAAGAGCGCGGGAAGACGATCGAGGAAGACTTCAACAACGTGCAACCGGCAGCGGGCGTAGGCGCGAGCGGAAGCTCGCGTCGCGACCTCCCGGTCGCGCCTACGGTCAGCGGACCGCCGAGCGTCGCAGGGCATGAGCTGAAGCCAGAGATTTCGAGTGTGGACTTGAAACTCGAAGTCGGTCTGCTCGCGGACGAGGCGCACGCGGGACGCGCGGTGGGCAGCGACGGCGCGAAGCTCGCGGCGGACTGGCTCGGCGAATATTTTGCAAAGGCGGGGCTGAAGCCGCTGCCGGGGCAGCAGTCTTCATTTCTGCCGTTCGAGTTCAATGCGGGCGAGCGGCTGCTGCCCGGAAAAAACACACTTCATTCCTCGAACGGAGGCGACTCGACACCGCTCGTGCTCGACAAGGAATTTCGCACGCTAGCATTCAGCGACGAGGGCAAGGCCGAGGGCGAGGTGGTCTTCGCGGGCTACGGCCTCAGCGTGCCCGAAGGCGCGGGGCAGCCGCGCTACAACAGCTATGACGGCCTCGACGTGAAGGACAAGATTGTGCTCATCCTCCGCTATGTGCCGGAGGACGTGGAGCCCGCGCGCCGCGCGCACCTCAACCGCTATTCCGGACTGCGCTACAAGGCGATGATGGCGCGCGAACGCGGCGCAAAGGCGGTGCTCGTCGTCACGGGGCCGAATTCGCCGAATGCGGGAGAGCTTCTGCCGCTCAGCGGCGACGGCAGCAGCGCGGGCAGCGGGATCATCGCGGCGTCCATTCGCGGCGACATAGCGAACTCGCTCCTCGGGCCGAGCGGGAAGAACCTGAAGGATCTCCAAAAGTCGCTCGACACCGAGAATCCGCACGCGGAAGGCGGCTTCGTGCTGAAGCACATCAAGCTGAGGATCGCCACGGCGGTGGAGCACATTCACAAGACGGATCGCAACGTCGTCGCCTGCATCCCCGGCGAGACGGACGAATGGATCGTCGTCGGCGCGCACTACGATCACCTCGGGCTCGGCAGGGGAAATTCGTCGCTCGCGCGCAAGGACGAGGAGGGAAAAATCCACCACGGCGCGGATGACAATGCGAGCGGCACGTCGGCGGTGATCGAGATTGCAGCGGCGCTCGCGAATGCGAAAGCGAAGCCGAAGCGCGGGATCATTTTCGCCCTCTGGAGCGGCGAGGAGATCGGACTCATCGGATCGAATTCCTTCGTGGAGAAGCCGCCCGTGCCGCTGGAAAAAATCGTGGCTTACATCAATTTCGACATGGTCGGACGGCTGAAGGATAACAAGCTCACCATGCAGGCAGTCGGCTCGTCGAAGGCGTGGCCGCGCCTGCTGGAAAAGCGCAACGTTGCCGCGGGCTTCGCGCTCACGTTGCAGGAGGATCCGTATCTGCCGACGGATGTGACGAGCTTCTATCCGAAGCGCATCCCGGTGCTGAATTTCTTCACCGGCTCGCACGACGACTACCATCGCCCGAGCGACACGGCGGATAAGCTCGACTACGACGGCCTCGCGCGCATCGCGAAGTTTGCCAGCGCGATCATCCAGGACGTCGCGAACGCACCCGAGCGGCCTGATTTTTCGCGCGTGGAGCGCAAGGAGCAGGGCGGGGGACGCGACACCATGCGCGCCTACCTCGGCAGCATCCCCGACTATGCGACCGAGGTGAAGGGCGTGAAGCTCAGCGGCGTCCGCGGCGGCAGCCCGGCGGAGAATGGCGGGCTGAAGGGCGGCGATGTGATCGTGGAATTTGGCGCGCAGAAAATCGCGAACATCTACGACTACACGTATGCTCTCGATGCCGTGAAGATCGGGCAGCCTGTGAAGATGATCGTCGAGCGCGACGGCAAGCGCGTGGAACTCATCGTGACGCCCGAGGCGAGGAAATAATCCGTAG
>JANXZI010000465.1 GCA_025355595.1 Spartobacteria bacterium | reverse complement strand
GGATGCGCCGGGAATGCGCTGTCCTGTTTTGCCGCACGCTTTGTCCTGCTTTGCTTGCCCGCTGTCCTGCTTTGCTCGCACCACGACACTTCTGAAAGCTTTTGCCGTAATCTGTTTTGCGGTTGCCCTGCTTGGCACCGTTTACGTCGTGGCGACCTCTCGGACCCTGCCTTGACGTTGCGGCCTTCGCGCCGAATTGTCAGCGTGCGGAGGGCGCGTGCGCAGGGGGGATGAAGGTCAAACGCCGCATCCAGAGCCAGAGGCTGATAGACCCATTTCCGTTGATGTGACTTTGTTTCTATGCGCTGGGTGAAGACGGCGATTTGGAATTCTTGCGTGCCCTTCGGTCCCACGAAAACACCCATCCGTCTCCGCACTTCGATGCGAAGAACGGGCATGAATGCGCTACAAATCAAAGGCAACTGGAACGAGATCAAAGGCAAGCTCAAGCAGAAATATGCCCAGCTCACCGACAGCGACCTGACCTTCGCGGAGGGCAAGGAGGAAGAACTGCTCGGGCGTTTGCAACAGCGGCTCGGCAAGAAGAAGGAAGAGCTTCGCCGCGAAATCGACGAGTTTTAATTCACCTGCCTGCTGCGGTCGCGCCCTCATCCACGGTGATGAGCGCGAGGTGCGTCGCAGACTGATTCGATGCCTCAATCACAACGCAAGAAAAGACCTCTGCGATCGCGCCAGACACAAGCGCGTCAGCCGGGGTTGGAAGAGAAGATGAAGCCCCGGCCCGAGGCTTCGGTAAAAATCCGGCCGTACGAATCGAAGTTGGGAGGGCGCGTCGCCATAATCTCGGGCGGCGACAGTGGCATCGGTCGAGCCGTGTCCCTGGCTTTTGCGAGTGAAGGCGCGGATGTGGCGATTCTCTACCTGACTGAGCACCGGGACGCGAAAGAAACGGTGCGGGCGGTCGAGACCGCTGGGCGAAGAGCCATCGTGATCGCTGGCGATATCGGGGATGAAAAGTTTTGTCAGCGCGCGATCAGTCGCGTGATGAAAGAGTTTGGCCGCCTGGACGTCGTGGTGAACAACGCCGCCGAGCAGCATCCGCAGAAGGCGCTCGAGAAAATCACGGCGAAGCAGCTTGAGCGCACTTTCCGCACGAACATTTTCTCATTCTTTTTTCTCACGAAGGCTGCGCTGCCTTATCTGAAAAAGGGCGGGGCGATTATCAACACGACCTCCGTCACGGCGTATCGGGGCAGCGCCGCATTGATCGACTATTCGGCGACGAAGGGCGCCATCGTTTCCTTCACGCGCTCGCTCGCGCACGCGGTGGTGAAGCGCGGCATCCGGGTGAATGCCGTTGCGCCGGGGCCGATCTGGACGCGGCTGATTCCCGCGACTCTTCCCGGTGAGAAAGTGGAGACATTCGGCTCCGATGTTCCTCTCGGACGCGCGGGGCAGCCCAACGAAGTCGCGCCCTGCTACGTGTTTCTGGCCAGCGACGATTCGTCCTACATGACGGGCCAGGTGCTTCATCCCAATGGCGGAGAGATCATCAACGGCTGACGCGCTGCCAGATCGATTTTCCGCGGCGCTCGCCGAAGAGGCGCGTGAAGCCGGGTTGCGATACTCCACGGATGCGGCACCCGGTATTCGCCGTCAGCCTCGTGCAAAAAATTTCGTCTATCTCGGCCTCAACGGGAGGATCATGAAAGACACCGCGACGCTTGCGCGCATCAAGCGCCTCGCGATCCCGCCTGCGTGGACGGATGTATGGATTAGCCCGCATGAAAACGGCCACATGCAGGCCACCGGGCGCGATGCGCGCGGGCGCAAGCAATACCGTTACCACTCCGACTGGCGCCAGCAGCGTGATAAGAACAAATTCAGCCGCATGATCGCCTTCGCCCGCGGCCTGCCGCGCATTCGCAGACGGGTGAAGCGCGACCTTGGCCACCCCGGCATGCCACGCGAAAAAATACTCGCAACCGTCGTGCGGCTGCTCGAAGCGACGCTGATTCGCGTGGGAAACGAAGAATACGCGCGTGAGAATGGCTCCTACGGTCTGACGACGATGCGCAACCACCACGCCACTGTCAAAGGCGCGCAGATTCGTTTCACCTTTCGCGGGAAGAGCGGAAAGCGGCATGAAATCAGCCTGCGCCATCCGCAACTTGCCCGCATTGTCCGTCGCTGCCAAGAGATGCCCGGACAGGAACTCTTTGGTTACGAGGAGGACGGTGAGACGCGCGACATTGATTCGCAGGATGTGAACGAATACCTGCGCGCGATTTCCGGAGATGATTTCACCGCGAAAGATTTTCGGACATGGGCCGGCACAGTGCTCGCGGCCGTGGCGCTGGGGGAATTTGAAAGGGTGACCCACGAGGCGGAGGCGAAGAAAAACGTGGTGGTGGCCATCGAGGCAGTGGCACGGATGCTCGGCAATACTCCCGCCGTCTGCCGCAAATGCTACGTGCATCCCACGGTGCTCGACTCCTATCTCGCGGGTGAAACCATCAGGAGCTGCGGCAGCGCGGCGAGCCGACTCAGCCGCTCTCTCTCGCAATTAAAGCCCGATGAATCCGCCGTGCTCTTGCTGATCCAGAGGGCATCACGCGAGAACTCCAAGCGCGGCCGCGTTGGGCGGAAGGCAGGCCGCGGTTGAGATAGTCGTCCGAAAATTCGGATTAGACGGGCCTTTCCCGGACAACTTCACGCGCGTCTTTGTCTTCGCGAAGGCCGAGAAACACTGGGTGCCGGAGCTTGCCGTCGCGGGTCCATTCCGTAAAGCGGACCTGGCAGACAAGCGTCGGCTTCACCCAATGGCACTGCTTCATTTCGCGCGGCGTGATGTTCTGCGACCAGCGCCCCTGTTGTTTTTCCGGCAGATTGGCGAATGGACATGAAGTCCGGCTGAGCGCGCTCATTTTTCCGTGCAGCGACTTCAGCAAGGCCGCATCGAAGCCAGTGCCAACCTTGCCGGCAAAGCGCAGGAGCTCGCGTTCATAATATCCAACCAGCAGCGCGCCGAAGTGCTTTCGCGTGCCTTCTGGGGGAGTGTAACCGCCGATCACCATCTCCTGCTCGGAAACGCATTTCAGCTTGATCCACGAACGGCTGCGCCGGCCCGCTTCATACATCGAATCGGCCTCCTTGCCGATGATCCCTTCAAGCCCGCGCTTGCGCACCTCGGCGAGAAGCTTTTTCGGATCACCACGAATTTCCGCGGAGTAGCGAATGGGAACACCGGTTCTGCCCAGCAGCTTGCGCAAAATCTCACGACGCTCGCGCAAGGGTTTTTCACGCAGATCAGTGCCGTCAAGATGGAGCAAATCGAAGATATAGAAGGCGAGCGTCGGTCGCTCGGTGCCGGTTTCAAGGGCTTGCAATAGTTGAAACCGGGAACGGCCCTGCTCATCGAGAGCCACGATCTCGCCGTCAAAAATCGCGCTGCTCGCCGAAAGCTCGCGCACCGCGTTGGCGATCTCCTCGAAACGATCGGTGAAATCTTTCGCATTGCTGGACATCAGCCGAACCTCGTCCCCGCTCTTCAGCGCCTGCGCGCGGTAGCCGTCGAATTTGAGTTCGTAAAGCCACGGACCGCGCATCGGCGGCTCTGCGAGCAGCGTCGCTTTCATCGGCGCGATGAAATCCAAATCAACATTCGTCTCGGCCCGGCCAGACTTCCACTCCGCCGTCCGCTCGCGAGCGATCTTCGCCATGCTGCGTCCGGACCGCGACGATTCATCGTCCTTTTTTTTCGAGATTGGACGGAGGTCATCGCCGCTTTTGATGAGCAGCCATTCGTTATTTTCCGCGCGCTTCATGCGCACGAGCGTCCACTCGCCCTCCAGCTTTTTTCCGTGAAGCGCGAAGTGGAACTTACCAGCCTCAAGATCCTTTTGCGGCTGCCCGCCGAGCGGTTCATACGACCCGGTATCCCAATCCATCACGGTGCCAACGCCCTCGAAGCCGGCGTAATCCAGCGGATGATCTTCGACCTGCACCGCCAGATGTTTCTCGCCGCGCTTGAATGGCATGCCTTTCGGCACCGCCCACGATTTCAGGGTGCCGTCGAGTTCGATCCGGAAGTCGTAATGCAGCCGCGAGGCGTCGTGTTTTTGAATGACGAAGCGCCGCATCTTGCCGGCATTTTTCCCCTGTGTGGCGCGTGGCTCGGCCGTGCGCGTGAAGTCGCGTTTGCGGGCGTAGGTGCGCAGGGACGGCTTCATGCCGCCTTGCGCCGTTGCTTGCCTGCGGGCGCCGCGCGCTTGCTCTTCTTTCGTCCACCGGCGCTCTCTTCGAGGCTCTTCTGCAAGACCGACACCAGATCGATGACATTCGTCGCCTTCGTCTTCCGCGCTGCCTTCGGCGCGAACTTGTCGCCTTTCTCGATCTTCTCTTCGATGACCTTTTCCAGCGCATCGCGGTACTCATCCACATACTCCTCCGGCTTCCATTCGTCGGACATTGATTCGATGAGCGCTGCGGCCATTTGCAGTTCCTTTTTGCTGACCTCCTTGGTCGCCGGAAGCTTGAACTCATTCACGTCGATCAACTCGGTTGCGAAGTGCATCAGTTCGAGCATCAGCCCGTTCTCCTGCGGCTTCACCGCCGCCAAATGCTGGCGCGTCTTGATGACGACTTTGGCGATGGCGATCTTGCCGCTGGCCCGGAGTGCCTCGCGCAAAAGCACGTAGGCTTTGTCGCCACCTTTCAGCGGCTCCATGTAGTAGGGCTTGTGAAAGAACGTGGGGTTCACCTCCGCCAAGTTCACAAAGCGCGTGATGTCCACCGTCTGCGTCGCCTCGATGTCCACGCGCTGAAAGTCCTCGTCTTTCAGGACGACAAATTTCCCTTTTTCATGCTCATAGCCCTTCACGATCTGGTCCCACGGCACCTCCTTCCCATCCGCCTCGGCCACCCGCTTGTAGTTCACCGGGCTGTGATCGCTCGCGCGGAGCAGCCGGAATTTCAAGTCTTCCGTGCGGGTCGCGGGATAGAGTGCAATCGGGATGTTGACCAACCCGAAGCTGATGGCGCCTTTCCAAATTGCTCTCATAAGAGTGGGGCGTGTGCGGCTTCGGGCCACGCACAGTGGCGACGGGATCGGCACGGGATCATCCGACGGTGGATGCATTGGTTCTTCCCCCCGCGAGGATCGTTTCTCATGTGAAGTGATTCGCACCCCGTCGGCGACTGCGCCTATGAGATTGGAAAAAACGTCCGCTCTTCGCAAATGCTTACGCCGTGAGTTCGAGAATCTCGCAGTGTCCGACGGCAAAAACCCGGTCGCCCCGAGACGGGCGGATTGAGTGTGTGCCAGTGAAGCTGCCGAAAGCCGGGAGGACGGCGCAGGTTGGGCGGAACCAGAAACACGGGACACGCATCCCGCTCCCGAATTTTTCGCGCAGTGAAATGGCGGGATGGATATGTCCGGCCAGGACATGGCTGCCGGCGGTGTCTCTCGGCTCGTGGTGGAATGAGAACGGGGCGAGATTCCAGCCATCGGGGACATTCCGGATGTTCCAGCTCGCGGGTGGTTCGCCGGATTTTCGGTCGTGATTGCCGGGGACCAGAATGATTTCGAGCGCGGCATTTTTCCGGCACCACTCTGCGACTGCATCCAACATCTCGGGCTGAAGCCCGGCGGCGGAATGGAAAAAATCGCCGAGGATGATCAGGCGCTCACTGTCGTGTGCGGAGAGCAATGCATCGAGCCGTTCCAGATCGGAGGTGGTGGTGGATTCCGGCACGGGGATGCCGGACATGCGGAACGCCGCCGGTTTTCCGAAATGCAGATCGGCCACGATGAGACTCGCCGTGCGCGGCCAGGCGATGGCTTTTTCCGGAAGCAAGATGAGATGTTCGCCTGCCCATTCGATTTCGACGCTCATCGCATTTTCTCCCGTGTCGCGGCGGTTTCGAGTTGCAGCGCCATGCGTTTGACTCGCTCGGCCCATTTTTCGGAAGTCACATTTGCCTGCACAAACGATGCCCAGAGCGGGAAGGCGAGGGGAGTGAGACGCTCGGTCCCGACGAGGACAATTTTCATGGTGGTGAATTCGCCGATGGTGGCTCCAAGGCGGCTGATTTCGAGTTGCCGTTCCATCACTTCGCGTCGCGCCTGATCGAGCAGGAGATTCTCTGGGTCGTAGTGGGTGAAGACATCGTAGAACAGTCCGCTCGATGATTGAAGCTGTCGCGCGGTCTTCCCGCTACCGGGATAGCCTTGGAAGACGAGCCCGGCGATGCGCGCGATTTCGCGGAATTGCCGTCGTGCCAGTTCGGCGGAATTCAGGCACGCGAGCAAGTCTTCGAGGAGATTTTCCGCTGCGAAAATCTTCCGCCAATCGGCTTCCGGCAACTCAATGGGCGTGGCGGAAAGCAGCGCGAATCCATAGTCGTTCAGGGTGACGGCGATCGTGGCGGGGACTTGCTTCGACACTCGGTGAGCGATGAGCGCGGCGAGGCCCTCATGCACGAGCCGGCCTGCGAACGGGAAGATGAAGTGATGCACGCCGTCGCGCATCTGCACGCGTTCGATGAGCAATTCGTCCGACTCGGGAATACGCGACCAGCTATTTTGAATTTCGAGGACCGGCTTTGCAGCGCGCATTTCCCGACCTTTGAATTTTCCACTCCGCGCTTCGGATAGTTTTCGCCGCACGACTTTCGCGAGC
>JANXZI010000461.1 GCA_025355595.1 Spartobacteria bacterium | reverse complement strand
GCCGCTCCCAGTGTGCGAGCTTCCGCTCGCGCCTACCGGATTACCCCGCCGTCTTCGGATACGTGCCGAGGATTTTCACGAGCGTGCAGTGCTGGCTGAGTTCAGCGATGGCCTCCTTCAGCGGGGTCTGCTCGGCGTGTCCCTCGACATCCACGAAGAAGAAATACTCCCATGCCTTCCGCTTGCTCGGGCGGCTCTCGATTTTACTCATCGAGATGTGCAGGCGGTTGAACGGCTCGAGCGCGTGGAAAAGCGCGCCGGGCTCATCGCGGATGCAGAACATGAGCGAAGTGCGATCCTCGCCCGTCGGCGGCGGCGCAGTCGGGGCGATGACGAGGAAGCGCGTCGTGTTGTTCGGATTGTCCTGCACGCTCAATTCGAGGATCGGCAGGCCGTGTGCCTCCGCGGCCATGCGGCCCACGAGCGCGCCGGCGTCCGCGTTTTGCGAGGCGAGTTCCGCCGCTCGCGGTGTGCTGCCGACTTCGATGAGTTCGACATTCGGCATCGTGCGCTGGAGCCACTGGCGGCACTGGCCGAAGACCTGCAGGTGCGAGTAAAGCTTCGTGATTTTTTCCTTCACACAATGCGACACGAGGTGGTTTTCGATCTTCATCAGAATCTGCGCGCAGATGCGCAGTTCGCTGTCCATGAAGACGTCGAGCGTGTGGTTCACCGCGCCCTCGGTGCTGTTCTCGATCGGCACCACGCCGTAGTCCGCACGGCCACGCGCGACGGCGTCGAAGACATCCGCAATCGTGACCTGCGGCACGTATTCCACGCTCGAACCGAAGCGTCCGCGCGCGGCCTGGTGCGTGTTCGTGGAGGTCGGACCAAAATAGGCGATGGTGAGATCCTTCTCCAGCGCGAGGGCCGCGGACATGATCTCGCGATAGATCGCGCGGATGCTTTTTTCCGGCAGGCGGCTGTTGATGTCGCGCGCCTTCGCGGCGAGCCCACGCAGCACCTGCTCCTCGCGTTCCGGCGCGTAGATGGGCTGGCCCTGCGCCTTTTTCAGCACGCCGACTTCATGCACGAGATCCGCACGCTCATTCAGCAACCGGATGATCTGCTCATCCACGGCGTCAATCTTTCGGCGGATTTCAGGAAGGTCCATGCGTGGTCAGTTTTCAGGATGCGACGGTGCGTCGCCGGGTTCAACCTCCGCGGACTCGGCCGGCCATTCCACGGGTGCGGGCTCCCCGACGGCAGATTCGGCAGGCGCAGCGTGCGATTCCTCCGGTGCGATTTCAGAATGCACGGGTGCATCATCCGCGGGCTCCGCGCTTTTTTCCTGCGCAGCTTCAGGCGCGGCCTCGGCGGGCTTTTCCTCCGCGGGAATTTCCGCCTGCGGGAGTTTCACGCGGCGCAGCTCGTCGGCGTTCGGGAGTTCGTCCACGTTCTTCAGGCCGAAGTGCTGGAGGAAATATTCCGTCGTCGCGTAGAGCAGCGGGCGGCCCGGCACCTCGGCGCGGCCGATGATTTTCACGAGGCTGCGATCAAGCAGGACCTGCATGACGCCATCCACCGCGACACCGCGCACGGCTTCCATGTCCGCACGCGTCACGGGCTGGCGGTACGCGATGATCGCGAGCGTCTCCAGCGCGGGACCGCTGAGGCGCGTCGGCCTGGCCTCGGGGTAGAGCTGGCGCACAAAGTCCGCGGCGTCCTTCACAGTCGTCATCGTCCACCCGCTCACCTGCTCGGTGAGCTGGAAGGCGCGCTCCTGCTGCGCGTATTCGGCCTTCAGTTCCTCCAGCGCGGCGGCCACGTCGGCTTCCTTCGTTTCGCTCAGCGGGTGCAGCGTAAGGATCTCCGTCTCCACCGCGCCGGCACGGATGGCCTTCACGATTTCCTCCAGCGTGATCGGCTTCGGCGAGGCGAACACGAGCGCCTCCACGGCATGTTTGATAGTCAGCGTCATCGCAGTTGGGACAGGTTAGACGCGGGTCAGTTCAATTTCCCCGAACGCCTCGCTCTGCACGCAGCGCAGTTGCTTTAGCCGGATGAGTTCGAGCAGCGCGAGAAAGGTGATCACCACCTCGCCGCGCGAGGCGGCGTCGGTGAACAGCTCGGTGAATCTCAGCGCCACGCCCGGCGTCGCCATTTTCAAAATCAGATCGATCTTGTCGGAGACGGTGAAGTTCTCTTCGAAGATTTCGCGCAAGTCCTCCTTCTTGCTCTCGATACGCTTGAGAATCTTGTTGAACGCATTGATGAGGTCGAACACCGACACCTCGCCGAGCGGACGCTCCGCCGCCGCCTCCGCCGCCACGATGCGTGGGAACACACCCTCACGCGCCACTTCGCGATCGTGCAGATGCCCCGCGGCCTCCTTGAATTTTTTGTATTCAAGGAGCTGCCGCACGAGTTCCCAGCGCGGATCCTCCTCGTCGGTTTCCTCGTCCGGCGGCTGCACACTCACGGGCAGCAGCGAGCGGCTCTTGATGTAGATGAGGTTCGCCGCCATCACCACGAATTCGCCCGCCACGTCGAGGTCGAGCATCTTGAACATCTCCATGAAGTCGAGGTACTGCTTCGTGATGTGCCCGATGGGGATGTCGTGGATGTCTATCTCATCGCGCTTGATGAGGAAGAGCAGCAGATCGAGCGGCCCTTCGAAGACTTCCAGTTTCACTTTGTATTCCTGCGACATGAGGGCGCGGAGGCTAGCGGGCGACTGCGCGATGGGAAGAAAAACGTGCCGCCGTGAGCGAGTTCCGCGCGAGCGCACACCGCACAGCAGCGCAGGAGCGAAGGTCGCGCATTGCCATTTTCCCCGCGTCCGCTAGCGTCCGCGCCGCCCATGTCGCTCACCATTTCATCGAAGGATCGCATCCTCGTCATCGCACCGCATCCGGACGACGAATCCATCGGCACGGGCGGGCTGCTCCAGCGGGCGCGAGAGGCGGGCGCGGAGGTGCGCGTGATTTTCTGCACCAGTGGCGATAACAACCCGTGGCCGCAGCGCGCCATCGAAAGGCGCGTGTTCATCTCGACATCGGCGCGGCTGCGCTGGGCGGCTCGGCGGCGCGAGGAGGCACGCGCGGCGCTGCGGTTCCTGCTCGGGAACGATGCGTCGGCCCACTTTCTAAATCTCCCCGATCAAGGTGTCACCCGGCTGCTGCTGCATGGTGGCGAGCAGACGATCGCCACGCTGCGCGCGGAATTCGCGGCGCTGCGACCGACCGTCATCGTGCTGCCTTCGGAAAATGACGCGCATCCCGATCACAGCGCGCTGCATGTCCTCGCGCGGTTTGCCTTCGGCGGCGAAATGCACGGCTGCCGCGTCTTCACGTATGTCGTCCATCGCCGTGGAAATTCCGCGCCGTGGCCGTCGCTGCTGCTGCGGCTCTCCGATGCGGAGGTGCGCGACAAGCGCCACGCGATCCTCTGCCACGAGACGCAGATGGCGCTGAGCAAACGGCGCTTCACCGCGTATGCGCGCACGGAGGAACCCTACGACACGCTCGCGGCTCCGGTCTTCGCGTCCGAAGATCACCCGGTGCGCGAGGCGGAATTTTCCGGCGGTGCGCTGCGCCTGCTCATCCGCACAGGGCGCACACCGCTGCCGCGGCGCAGGCTTTTCATCGCCGCGCAGAGCATCCCGCTCGGCATGGTGCGCTGGTCGCTCGGGCTTCCGGCGCGCAGCCGCATCGTGGAGATGCAGGACGAGACCTCCGGCGCGCTCCTGCGCTGCTGCACGGTGCGCGTGAAGGACGGATTCAGCGAAGTGAAAATCCCCGCGGCGGCGATGCACCCGATCGAGTCCGTCTTCGTGAAAATCACGAGTCGGCGTTTCTTTTTCGACTCATCGGGATGGCGCGAAGTGCCGCTCGCAACCCGCGACATCGGCGCGGCCCAGCGGAAGACTCGCGCCGCGCGGCAGGGTGAGGAGTGACGGAGGAGGGATGACACCCGCCCGTCATTCGTTATTTTCGCAACCCCTCCTCCTTCCTTCGGGGCCGCGAAACGCGCGCCTACTTTTTCTGGTTCGCGAGCGGCAACTCCGGCAGCGCCTTTCCGAGCGCCATATCGGAGACCTTGAGGCCCTTGCGGAAACCGTTGAAACCGTAGAACAGCGGTGAAAACGGATCCACGTATTCGACGTTCGCCTTCGCGGGCACTTCGAGGCCGGTGAATGAATACGCGGCGTTCACGATGAGACGGCGCAGGCCCTCGTTTTGCAGATCGGTCGCGGAGCCCAGCGTGGTGCAGAGGACTTTGTTGCCCTTGCCAAAATCATTGTCATTCACGCGCGTCCACACGACGGGCATCGCGGGATCGTTCACGCCCTGCTCCTGCTTGTCGGTCGCGCGTTTCTTTTGGTAATCGGCGGGCTCGTCGCCGGGCTTCATGCCCTTGAGCACGACGCCGCGCACGAGGATCTTCGCATCCGCGGGCGGATATGCCTCGTACACATCGGTGTCGCCGAAAATCTCGCTCACGCCACGCACGAGCGTGTCGTCACTTGCGCCGCTCTCGATCACGCCGCGCGTGGCCTCGCTCTTGTGCCGGCCCCAATGGCTCACCCAGCCTTCGCCGTACACTTTTTTTCCGAAGCCATTGAACGGCGAAAACTCGCCCTTCACGCCGTTGAACGCATGCGTGCTCGTGCGCAGGCCGATGACCGGTTTGCCGGCCTTCACGTAGTCGGCAAAGTGCTTCATCTGCTCATCGCTCCAGTGGCGGTAGCGCAGCGAAGTGATCACGAGGTCGGCCTTGTCGAGCGCCTCCGCGCCGGGGAGGTTGTCCGCCGTGTTCGGGTCGATCTCACCGCTCTCCTTGTTGATCGCAAAGAGCACCGTGCAGGTGAAACCGTGGCGCTGGCTGAGGATTTTGCCGAGCATCGGCAGCGCTTCCTCAGAGCGGTATTCCTCGTCGCCCGCGAGTAGCACGACGCGCTTACCCTTGCCCGGCCCGTCCTTGCCCTCGTAGGTGATCCACTGTTCATCGGCAAAGGTGACCGCAGTGGCGGCGACGAACGACAGGGCGATTGCGGAGAGGAGTTTCATGCGGCGCGATGCGAGCGGAGCGGCGAGTGGGAGTCAAGGGCGCGCACTGGGGGGACGATTGTCGGCGCGAGGACGGATGCATCAGCGCGAGGCGGGAGGCACCTGCGGCGGGCTCAACGTTCAACGCTCAACGTCCAACGTTCAACGCCCAAAGAAGGCGCGGGAGCAAGACAAGGACGCAGGATTCCAAAATTGAGCGACTACCCCGCGCCAAGGAACTTGCGCGCTTCCGCGATGCGGGTAGCTTCGCGGCGCTGACAGACGATCGCTTGCGGTTCGCCCGCGAGAGGAAAGTCCGGACACCACCAGACAGCAGGCCGTGGAGAATCCGCGGGCGTGGCGCGTGAAAGCGCGCGACGACAGACAGTGTCACAGAAAACAGACCGCCCGCAGTTTTTCGCAAGAGAGGCCGCGGGTAAGGGTGAAAAGGCGGGGTAAGAGCCCACCGCCCGCAAAGCAATTTGCGGGGCACGAAAAACCTTCTGCGGTGCAAGACAAAACAGGAGGCCGGGTGTCTGCCCGGTTCACGAAAGTGGACAGCCTCCGGGTACTAGTCGCACTGGCGGCGCGGGCCTCTGCTCGTGCCGTCGGCCATCCGCTCTCGGGCGGATGGAGAGAAATGATCGTCACCCGCCGCGCCAGCGGGGGGGACAAAATCCGGCTTATCGTCGGCACCAACGGGGCGTCTCGGGGAAACCCGGGGCGCCCTCACTTTTTCCACGGGGAGGACGGCGCGCAGGACTCACGCGGAGTCCCGGAAGGAACCGCAGATGAACGCGGATGGATTCAGAAATATCTGCGTTCATCCGCGTCTATCTGCGGTTTGAAAATGAAGCGCCCGGGACTTTCGCCGCGCCCTCAGGCAATGCTACGCGGACGGGCGCAGCGTGTGCTTAGAAGATTGGACAATCAGCCACACCCGTGGAGACCGACAACACTGACATTTCCGAAAACGCGACCGAGTCCCTGTCGCCGCTGCGCGTGCTCGCGCGGCTGAAGGTCGAGGCGAAGCTGCGGCTGTGCGGCATCCTCAGCATCGGCGCTGCGATGGTCCCGCCCCTTTTTCTGCTGTGGCGGATCCAGTCCACGGCAGCCGGCGATTTCGACAAGGCGACGCTCGTGCAGCAAATCTGCTGGACCATCGTCGCGTCGGGATTCGGCCTGCTCGTCGCGGGCGTCATCAGCCGCCAGATCCTCCGTGGGATGCGGAACTCCTTTCAGCGGCTTTGCGGCGTGATCGAGTCCGTCACGGCCGGCGAGAGCGACGGGCAGATCGAGCTCGGGACACGCGAGGACGAGATCGGCGTGCTGGCTTCAGCGCTCCAGCGGATGATCTCCGCGGGAATGGACGACCGGCAGACGCTCATGGACAACAACATCGCGCTCGTGCAGGCGAACGAGAGCCTCGCGCACGCGAACATGGAACTCGAGTCAGCGAACGATCGCGTGCGTGAATTTGCCGAACAGGCCGGCACGGCGAACGCGGCCAAGCGCACCTTCCTCGCGGTGATGAGCCACGAGATCCGCACGCCGGTGAATGGCATCATCGGCATGACGGAACTCACGATGAAGACGCGGCTCGATCCCACGCAGCGCGACTACCTCGAGACGATCAACAACACCGCGCAATGTCTGCTCGACCTGCTGAACGAGGTGCTCGATTTTTCCAAGATAGAGGCTGGCAAGCTCGAACTCGAAGTGGCCGACTTCAGCCTGCGGAAAGTGGTGGGCGACGCCGTCGGTGGCTTCGCGGCGCGCTTTCACTCGAAGGGTCTCGCGCTCGTGCTCGACATCGCGCCCGAGGTTCCGGACGCGCTCATCGGCGATCCCTACCGGCTGCGGCAGATCCTCGTGAACCTGCTGAGCAACGCGCACCGCTTCACCGAGGCGGGCGAGGTCGCGGTGAATGTCCATGTGGACGAGCCGGGCGAGGTGGAGACACGGCTGCTTTTTTCGGTCACGGACACGGGCTGCGGCATCCCGCAGGATCAGCAGGGGGCAATCTTCGAGCTGTTCACGCAGGGCGACAGCTCCACGACGAGGCGGTACGGTGGCAGCGGATTGGGGCTCACGATCAGCAGCCAGCTCGTGCAGCTCATGGATGGCGAGATCAGCGTGCTGAGCGAAATTGACCACGGCAGCAGGTTCGATTTCACCGCTGTGCTCGGCGTGGGCCAATCCTCGCCGGCACAGGATGTGACGGGACTTCCCGGGCGGAGCGCGCTGCTCCTGGAGTCGCACCCGCGCAGCGCGGAGATCATTGCGCGGATGCTCGTGGGCTGGGGCGTCGTGGTGACCACCGTGCGGTGCGCGGCGGACGGCATCCGGCTGCTGCGTGCGTCATCGCAGCCACGTTTCGATTTCATCATCGCCGACACATTTCACGTCGGAAGCAACGGGCAGGAACTCGCGGCCCACGCGTCGCGGGAGGGTGCAAATGCGCACATCGTCCTCCTCACTTCGGCAAATTACACGGCGCTCTCCACCGCGACGTCGCCCGCGGGGTCCACGATCAGCAAGCCGATCCGCGAATCCAAATTGCTCGCGACCTTGCGGCAGGCGCTGAACCCCGCCGCCGCCAGCGCCGAGGGCAATGCTCCCGCTCCGAATGAGAATCCACATGGCCGGCGGCTGAACATTCTGATCGTGGAGGACAACGCGACCAACCGGCGCATCACGCGCACCTACCTCGAGGAATGGGGGCACACGGTCGTCGCCGCACACGACGGCACCGATGCGGTCCGCGCCTTTTCGGCGGAAAAATTCGATCTCGTGCTGATGGATTTGCAAATGCCGCGCATGGACGGAATCGCGGCCACCGCGAGCATCCGGCAGATGGAGGCAGCCGGCACGCGTGTGCCGATCATCGCGCTGACGGCGAACGCGCTCAAGGGTGTCCGCGAGGAATGCAATGCTGCGGGGATGTGTGGCTACCTCGCGAAACCCGTGCGCGAACACGAACTGCTCGCCGCGATCGAGGAGGTGGTGCCGGGCCTTCGCGCGGCGTCGAAATTCGTGGAGCAGCCGGTTCCCGAGATCCCGATCGCCGCGGCGGATGCCCCTGCACCATTCCAGGCGGACGCCCTGATCCGCAGCGTGAATGGATCGCGCGCGACACTCGAAGGGCTGATCGTGGACTGTCGCGACGGTGATTTTCCGGAGCTGTTCGAGAATCTTTCCGTCGCCCTGGAAGCGGGCGATCTCCGCGGCGTCCAGCGCGCCGCACATGCCATCAAGGGAGTCATCGGCGTCTTCCACGCGCCGGCCGCGTATGCCGCGGCAAAGCAGCTCGAGCAGAGCGCACGGACGGGGGATGCCGCACCGATCAAGGCGCAGCTGGTGGAACTCCGCCGGACGGTATCCGAATTGCTTTCATCATTGGAACGCTTCGCCACAGACTCACCGCAACTGAGCCGCGCGGCCTGACCTTCTCACTCTCACCGCCATGCCTGCCGACACCCCAGCAATCCTGATCCTCGAGGACACCCGCACCGTCCAGAATTACATCCGCGACGTGCTGCGTCCGCTCGATGCGCGGCATCCCATCCTGCTCGCACGACGGCTGGCCGAGGCGCAGCAAATCGCCGCGAGCGCGACCATCTCGCTCTTCATCGTGGACATCGGGCTGCCCGATGGCGACGGGATCGATTTCCTTTGCGAGATGTCCATGCTGCACCCGGAGGCACGCGCGCTCGTCATCACCTCGACGCCGACGGACGACTTCCGCGAGCGGGCGCGGAAGCTCGGCGTGCTGCACTTCATGGCGAAGCCGCTCGAACGGCGCGCACTGCTCGAGGCGGTGACGAATCTCCTCACGCCGGCGGCCAATGGCGCAGGCAGCCCGGCGGGCTTCGAGGCGATGCTCGGCGGCCTGTCGCCGGTGGACATCATCCAATTGAAATGTCTCCGCGGCGCGACCGGCTGCATCGAGCTTCGCGAGGAGCATCTCTTCGGGCAGGTGTGGTTCGAGAATGGCGAAGTCATCCATGCCGAATGCACGCTGCCCGGCGCGAAGCACTCCGGCATGGAGGCCTTCCAGTGCATCCTGCTGTGGCGGATCGGCTGCATCCGCGAGGTGAAAAATCCGCGCGCCGTTCCGCGGACGATCAGCACGTCGTGGCAGCAACTGCTGATGGAAATCGGAACGCCGGCCGCGGAGTGCATGGCTGCCTGACGGCTGCGCTCCATCGCGCGTGCCGGCAGGGCGAGGTGGCAGACGTCGGCCGCTTTCGGGTCACAGCCCCGTGGGATGGTGGATGAATTCCCAAGCCTTCCGAAATTTCCGCGCGACGTGCTCCGCAAGCGCCTTCACGCCGAAGGTCTCGGTGGCGTAGTGCCCGGCGTAGAAAAGATTCACGCCGAGTTCCTCCGCGAGCGTGAAAGTGTGATGCGCGCCCTCACCCGTGACGAATGTGTCGCAGCCGAGCGCGGCGGCTTCCGACACGAGATCCCCCGCTCCGCCCGTGACGACACCGATGCGTCGCACGCGCGCCGGGCCGCCGGGCGCGAGCTTCACCGCACCGCCGACGGCCTTCCCGATCCGCCGGGCCAGTTCCGCACGGCTCGCCTCCATTTTTCCCACGATGCCGATGGCCTGCCCCTTCGATTGAAATGCGCGCTCGCATTTCCGCAGCCCGAGCGACTTCGCGAGGAGCGCGTTGTTGCCGAGCTTTGCGTGAAGATCGAGCGGTAGGTGTGAGCTGAAGACCGCGAGGTCGGCATCAAAAGCCATCTTCAGTTTTCTCCGCAGCGCGCCCGTGAACGCGCGCGCACCGCCCCAGAGCAGGCCGTGATGCACGAGCAATAGCGTGCCCGGCACGCGGGCCGCCTCGGCGAGCACCGCCTCGCAGGCATCCACCGCCGCGCACACGCGCGAGACGCGTCCGCTGTTTTCGATCTGGAGGCCATTGTGCGCACCGGGATAGTCGCCCGTGTTCGCGTGGTTCAGCAGTTCATCGAGATGGCGGGTGATTTCGGAAAGCACACGCGCAGCCTGGGCATCCGCGGGACGCGGGGCAAGACGGCAGCGTCAGTGATGCCAGGGCAATCGGATCAAAATGATCTGACAGCCCGAGGCGCAGAATGTCGGAACAAGGAGGGCGACGATTGGGGCGCGATCAACGTCGAACCTCGAACACCGAGCTTTTTTCGCCTAACGGTGCGAAGTCGGATAAGGTGTGTGTCCACCCTTAAAAGTTTGGTGTTAGACGTTCGATGTTAGAAGTTCAGCCCCGCGCAGCCGCCTTCCACCTGCGATCTCGGTCACGCAATTTTTCATGCGATCGCGCTGTCACTTTCGCTCCGCCGGCTTCTTCACGGGCATCGCTTCGCCGAGGACCTGCACCTTGCCGAGTTTCTGCTGCGCACTCTGCGCGGCGGTATCGGGCGGCGGCATCGGCACGCCGGCCGTCCGCCGGGTGACGCACGAGGAAAATGCGAACGGTAATATCGCCGCGAGGAGCGCACCCACGGCACGCAGCGGGCGCAGCATCCAGTCCCATCGCGACGCTGTGACCATCGTGCCATCCGGCCGCAGCTCGTACGTGATGCACGCGCGCCCGCGCGTCTCCGCGACGAATTGCGTGCGCTCGCCGGACGGCATCGCGGAAAGATTGTGGACGTGGAGCTGGCAGTGCTCGCAGAAGCGGCGCTTCGCATCCCCGGTCATGTCGCCCCATTGGCGCGGGCAGGGCGTTCCGATTTCGAGCGGCGGGGGTTCTGCTTTCATGGCCTTACGGTGATGCCCATCGCCTCGGGAGTCGAGTCGCTTTGGCAGGCGGTGATCTCGTGGAAAGTGAAAATATCCTGCGTGAATGCAGCTCTGTCCCCGGCTGTGGCCCGGCAGGTGCTTTCTCAAAGCCACGAAAATTCGCCCGATGC
>JANXZI010000277.1 GCA_025355595.1 Spartobacteria bacterium | reverse complement strand
GCCGAGTTCTTGTTGATGAACAACGTCTTTCCGATCTGATACTTCACGATGATGTTGTCGAATGCCTTGTTGGAATAGTCACCCTTTTCGAGCGCTTTCCCCGGGGTCTTGTCTCCGTCGGTCGAGACGGCGGTATCCGGGTAGGAGCCGCTATTATCGGTCGCATAGAGCTTCAGCGTGGTGAGGATTTGCTTGCAGTTGCTCAGCGATTCGGAGATGCGCGCCTTCTTGATCGCGGCGGGGAATGCCTTCAGCCCGAGGCCGGCGAGGATGGCGATGATGGAGATGACGACGAGAAGCTCGATGAGCGTGAAGCCCTGAGCGTGCGCGCCCTTCGGCAGTTTTGGAATTTTCATGGGAGTGCTTTTGTTCTTAGGTTTGGTGCCTGTGCCCGCGGGATTGCGTTCACCTGCGAGCACAGTGAACCGCACCCATGTTACCGAAATGTTACCGCGGCGTTCGCTGTTGGTGATTTATGGGGAGGAAAATGAGTTTTGCGTTACCGGAAATCCGACGGCGAAAATGATGCCGGCGGCGTTCCTCGCGAAATTTTCGGACCCGCGGCGCCCCGCCGACGCGCCGACCCTCGATCTCACGACGGGGGATTTCCGCCTCACGACCGTCCTCGATGCGGATGCGCAGGTCATCGCCGAGCGCGGGCTTGCCGCAGCCGAAGAGGCGCGCAGTCTCCGCGAGCGCACACCGCACGTCGGGGCCGACGGCACGATCTGGACGACGTGGAACTACCCTTTCGCGCTGAACCTCAAGCTCGCCCCCGAGTGGCGCACCAACGGCTTTTCCTTGCCCCCGCCCCGGCAAGTGCCGAGCATCCCATGCGGATGGAACGCCCTTGCGCAAAGCTACTCAATTCGGAGATGACCCAGCAGGAGCTGGACGGGCTCCGTGGCATCCTCAGGACGCACCAGCGTCCCGGGCGGCACCTGGAGATCGGCACCGCTGCCGGCGCGACCCTTTGCGAAATGATGAGCGCGGCGACTCACCGCCCGCCGTTCGTGGTCATTGACACGATGACCTACTTCGCGAACCAGCGGGAGATCGTGGAAAAAAACATCGCCCTGCACGGATTGCCGGTCGAGCAGGTGGAGTTTCGCGTGATGCGGAGCTGGGACGCATTCCAGCATTCGTTCCAGACGCGCGAGGCATTCGATTTCATCCTCATCGATGGTACCCACAAGTTCCGCTACGTGATGCAGGATCTGCACTGGGCCGGGCTGCTGAACCCGAACGGCATCCTCACGCTTCATGACTACACGCCACGCCTCCGCTCGGTAAAATGGGCCGCGGACTACTTCCTCGCGAACAACCGGAACTACCACCGCGTCGCGCTCGCCGGATCGCTGCTCATCCTCGAGAAGACCGCGCCCGACGGCCCGGACGGCCCGAATCTTCTCCCCGATCCCGTCGCCTCACTCATGCACCCGCTCTTCCAGTTTGAGAACAGCGTGCGGAAGCGCCTGGGCATGGACACGACGGCGTAGGGAAAAGTAGAGAGTTGAATGTGGAGAGTTGAGAGGTACGGAGGTCGTCCTCTCCTCTCAACTCTCAACATTCAACTCTCAACTTTTCTTGCCATCTCTCATCGGTGCGATAGTCTCATTTTCGAGAGCGACGTGTTCTCAGCCCAACCCCAACACACACCATGGCCAAGATCCTCATCGTGGACGATGAACCGAATATCGTCGAACTCGTCGTCACCGCCTGCAAGGAAATGGGGCACGAGACGTTCCCCTTCACCAACAGCCAAAAGGCGCTCGAAAAAATCGAGGACATCTCGCCGCAGCTTGTCATCAGCGACATCAAGATGGGCAAGGTGGACGGCTTCGAGATCCTGCGGCAGGTGAAGGCCGCGCTCGCCAGTTGCGAGGTGATCCTGATGACCGGCCAAGGTAACGAGGAAATCGCCGAGAAGGCCATTGCCGAGGGCGCGCGATACTACATCCGCAAGCCGTTCAAGATTTCCGAGATGCAGGCGCGCGTAAAGCATGTGATCGAATTCTCCGACACGGCCAAGGAACGCGACACGCTGAAGAAAGTCGTGAAGCGCGCGGCGAACCCCGAGAACATCATCGGCACTTCGCCGAAGATGGACGAGGTCTATCACCTCATCCGAAAGATCGCGGACACGGACTCGACCATTTTGATCCAGGGCGAGAGCGGCACGGGCAAGGAACTCGTCGCCCGCGCTCTGCATTTCAACAGCAGCCGACAGCATCATCCCTTCGTCGCGATCAACTGTTCCGCACTGCCGGAGAACCTGCTCGAGAGCGAACTTTTCGGACACAAGAAAGGCAGCTTCACCGGCGCGGTCGCCGACAAGGCGGGACTTTTCGAGGAGGCGGAAAAGGGCACCATTTTCCTCGACGAAGTGAACTCGATGGCGCTGCCGCTGCAGACAAAACTGCTCCGCGTGCTCCAGGAACGCCAGCTCCGGCGCGTCGGCGACACAAAGACTGTGGCCATCAATGTCCGCGTGCTTGGCGCGACGAACGAGGGGCTGCTCGAAAAGGTGAAGGAAGGCAAATTCCGCGAGGATCTCTACTACCGCCTCGCCGTGATCCCGATCGAGTTGCCGCCCCTCCGCGACCGGCCCGAGGACATCCCGCTGCTCGTCCAGCACTTCCTGAAAAAATCCGCCGCAGGGCCAAACCCCCGCGCGATGAAAATCGAACCGAAGGCCATCGAGACGCTGCAAGGCCACGACTGGCCGGGCAACGTGCGCGAACTGGAGAACGCCATCGAGCGCGCGAGTGCGCTGTGTGATGATGATCTGATCCGCGTGACGGATCTCCCGCCGCAGCTTCTCACCGGCCGTTCCGACGGCGCAAAATCCGGCGGCGGCGCGATGCCCGTGGGCAAAAAGCTCGACGATTTCATCCGCAATCAGGAGCGGCGTTTCATCGAGGAGACGATCAAGCAGAGCAGCGGGAACCGCGAGAAGGCCGCGAAAGTCCTCGGCATCAGCATGGCCACGCTCTACCGGAAGATCGAGGCGAAGACGGCGAAGGCGAAGTGAGCCGGTGAGAGAATTCCTGATTCGCGGCTCACTCAGATTCCCGGGAACGCGGCCCGTCCGTTCGCCCCTCTTATTCAAATTCTTAAATCTTATTCTTATTCCCTCCGTGCTCCCGCTGCGCGCTCCGCTTGCAGAGTAAGAATAAGCCCACGCCATGTCCTTCACCGCTCCCCTTTCCTTCCGCCCGCTCTTCATGGAGCGCGTCTGGGGCGGAAATCGCCACGCGGAAATGCCCGGAAAAGGAGCGCCCGCCGACAAGCGCATCGGTGAAAGCTGGGAACTCGTGGATCGCGAGGATGTGCAGAGCATCGTCGCGCGCGGGCCATTTCTCGGCACGACGCTGCACGAGCTGTGGACCGTGTTTCGCAAGGACGTTTTCGGGGCGGGCGTGCCGGATTCACCGCGCTTCCCGCTGCTCGCAAAAATCCTCGATGCACAGGACACGCTGTCGGTGCAGGTGCATCCGCCCGAACACAAGGCCGCGGAACTGCACGGCGAGCCGAAGACGGAAATGTGGTACCTGCTCGATGCGGCGAAAGATGCGGCGCTCTTCGCCGGCTTCCGCCACGGGACGACGCGCGCGCGCTTCGAGCAGGCGCTCGCAGAAGGCCGCGTCGAGGAACTGATGCACCGCGTGCCCGTGCGCGCGGGTGATGCGATGTTCATCCCGAGCGGACGCTGCCACGCGATCGGCGCGGGCTGCCTCATCGTGGAAATCCAGCAGAACAGCGACACGACGTACCGCGTCTTTGACTGGAACCGCACCGGCCTCGACGGAAAGCCGCGCGCGCTGCACCTCGTGGAATCGCTCGCCTCGATTGATTTCCGCGACCACGAGCCCGCGCTCGCGCAGCCCTCGGGCGAGACGGTCGTCTCATGCCCGTTGTTTCACATCGAGCGCTGGCCGCTCGCCGCACCGCGTGCGGACACTGGCACGGATGGCGTGATTTTCACCGTGCTCAGCGGCGGCGTGGAATGCGCCGGTGAAAAATTTGCGCGTGGAGAATTTTTCATCCTGCCCGCCGCCGCACAAGATCGCACGCTCTTGCCAACCGCACCCGACACCTCGCTGCTCCGCACGACGATCCCGCGCACCCAAGGAATTTGAAGCAAGATTGCCAGCGTGTTCAGAGTTCCAAGTTCCAAGTTCTGAGTTAAAAGTTCCGCTCGCAACAGGCGCGGTGCGAACCTCGAAGAGCCCTCTGACTTGGCGAAGCCGCATGTCGCCGCTCCCAGTGCGCCATCCCGCTCGACAAGCCCGCGCCCTTCGCCCCACCCTCCGCCCATGCCGGAAGAAAGACTGAACACGCACCAAAAGGCGCTCAACATCAACCTCGACAAGCGCTGGTATGGCTCGTTCGCGGAGATCGGCGCAGGGCAGGAAGTGGTGCGGTGGTTCTTCCGCGTGGGGGGCGCAGCCGGCACCATCGCCAAGAGCATGTCCGCCTACGACATGGCGGTCAGCGACGCCATCTACGGGAAAGCCGAACGCTACGTCTGCCGCCCGCGCCTGCAGGCGATGCTGGATCACGAGCACGAGCTGAA
>JANXZI010000273.1 GCA_025355595.1 Spartobacteria bacterium | reverse complement strand
GAACGGATGGACATCGCGCTGGATCCGTTTCCGTACAACGGCGGGACGACGACTTGCGAGGCGCTGTGGATGGGCATCCCGGTGCTCACGCTGACGGGCGAGGGAATCGTCTCGCGGATCGGGCTGAGCATTTTGATGGCGTGCGGGATGCCGGAATTTGTCGCGCACACCGAGGAGGAATACGTGCGCCTCGCCGCGACTCTCGCCGCAGATCTGCCGAGGCTGGCCGAACTGCGCGCGACGTTGCGTGCGAGGATGAAGGCGTCCGCATTCATGGACGGCCCGCGCTTTGCAAAGAACGTGGAGCACGCGTACCGCGCGATGTGGCGCGCGTGGTGTGCGAAGCAAATCCCCGCGCAAACGCCGTGACGATCCCCGAGGCTCTCGCACTTGCGATCCAACACCACCAGGCCGGGCGCCTGGCGGAGGCGGAGGCGCTTTACCGCCAGATCCTCGCGGTGCAGCCGCGGCACACCGATGCGCTGCATCTGCTGGGCGCGATCGCGGGGCAGGTGGGACGGAATGATGTGGCCGTGGATCTGATTCGGCAGGCCATCGCCCTCGCGCCGGAGCAGCCGACTTTTCATTCGAGTCTGGGTAATGCGCTGGCCGCACTGGGCAGGACGGAGGAGGCCGTCGCCGCCTATCGCCGGGCGACGCAGCTCAAGCCGGATTACACGGATGCCCACAACAATCTGGGTATCGCGCTGGGCAACTTGGGGCGGTGGGATGAAGCCATCGCCGCGTATCAGCGGGCGCTGCAATGCAAGCCGGACCACGCGGAGGCGTACAGCAATCTGGGCATCGTGCTCGCCATCCAAGGTCGGCTGGATGAAGCGAGTGCGGCCTATCGCCGGGCGTTGCAAATCCGGCCGGACTACGCGGAGGCCCGCAGTAATCTGGGCATCGTGCTGAACAACCAGGGGCGGCTGGATGAAGCCGCTGCCGAATTCCAGAGGGCGCTGCAAATCCGGCCGAACTATTCCGAGGCGCAGAATAATCTCGCGATCGTGTGCAAAGACACGGGCCGTCTCGATGAGGCGATCGTGTGTTACCGCCGTGCGACGATCGCGGAACCGGCCAACTCCGGCGCGCACAGCAATCTTATTTACACGCTGCATTTTCATCCTGCTCACGATGGAGCATCCATCGCGGAGGAGCACCGCCGCTGGGAGCGCGCGTTTGCGGAGCCGCTGCAAAAATATCACCGGCCCCACGTGAACAGCCTCGACCCGGAGCGCCGCCTGCGGATCGGCTACGTCTCGCCGGATTTCCGAAACCATGTGATCTGCCATTTCCTGACGCCGCTGCTGGAGGCGCACGAGCACGCAGCATTCGAGATTTTCTGCTATGCGAGCGTGATGCGGCCGGACGGGATCACGGGGCGGATGAAAAAAACGGCGGACGTGTGGCGCGATGTGCTCGGCGTGCCGGACGAGGCGCTGGCGGAGCGGATCCGCGAGGACAAAATAGACATCCTCGTGGACCTCACCCAGCACATGGCGGACAACCGGCTGAGAGCGTTCGCGTGCAAGCCCGCGCCCGTGCAGGTGGCGTGGCTCGGCTACCCTGGCAGCACTGGGCTGAGCGCGATGGATTGCCGACTCACGGATGCACACATGGAGCCGGAAGGCGCGACATGGTCGGAGTCCGTGGAGACGCCGGTGCGGCTGCCGGATTCGTGGTTCTGCTTCAATCCGGTGGATGAATACCCGGAGCCGGGCGCACTGCCTGCGTTGCGCGCGGGGCACGTCACATTTGGCTGCCTGAACAACCCGTGCAAAGTGAACGAGGCGGTGCTGGAGCGCTGGGCGGGGGTGATGCGGGCGGTGGAAAAATCGCGGCTGCTGCTGCAATGTCCCGAAGGTGAAACGCAGGCGCGCGTGCGGCAGTGGTTTGAGGCGCACGGCATCGCGGCGGAGCGGCTGGAACTGGTCGCACGCACGCCGACGCGCGGGGAATTTCTGAAGCTGTTTGATCGACTGGACGTGGCGCTGGATCCCTTTCCGTACAACGGCGGGACGACGACTTGCGAGGCACTGTGGATGGGCATCCCGGTGCTCACGCTGCCGGGCGAGGGGATCGTTTCGCGGATCGGCCTGAGCATATTGATGGCGTGCGGGATGCCGGAATTTGTAGCGCAGACGGAAGAGGAATACGTGCGCCTCGCCGCGAGTCTCGCGGCGGATTTGCCGAGGCTGGTCGAACTGCGCGCGACGTTGCGTGCGAGGATGAAGGCGTCCGCATTCATGGACGGCCCGCGCTTTGCAAAAAATGTGGAGCACGCGTACCGCGCGATGTGGCGCGCGTGGTGTGCGAAAAAAACTGCGCAGGTTTCCTAGCTTCGTGATCGCCTTTTTTCGCAGCCGATGGCCTGTCTAGGCTCAGCAAACGC
>JANXZI010000212.1 GCA_025355595.1 Spartobacteria bacterium | reverse complement strand
CTCAGGCAGCCTGAAGCTTGGCCGAGACATAACGGGTGCGTTCGAGAATAGCTTCCGTCGTCTGCACTGGGAGCGGCCGGATGAGTTCGCGAATGCTGAACTCCTGCTGGCCGATGACCTCGATGCCGACAACATCTCCTGCCGCATCGAAATCGAGCATCATGAATCCTCGTTCGGAACCGAACGGTTCCGTGCGCACAATCTCTGTTGCCCGGAGGCGAATGTAAGCCGCCGTCGCCTCTGTGTCTATTTCGACAACCGGAGGCGCGGTGATGGGGATGATGAACCCGTGAAGGTCAGTTCCAGTATCCGGTGATGATCCAGCACTCATTGAGTTTGATTTCGGCGACGACGATCAGAGTTGTACCCTCGAAAACACGAAAGAACAACCAAAGCATTCCGCCATGATTGCCGGGGCGTGGCGGAGTCTTGAGGATCGAGCCGTGACGTTGATCGCGAGCATGGCCTGCTCGACGGTGAATCCGCGTTCACGGGCGCGTTTCTCGACGTGCGAAGTGTCGTGGAATTCATACGGCATCGCGCACTCCCATCGAAGTGAGGATCGGCCCGCTCCAGCATTTGTGGACGTCCTCGGCGAATTCGGGCGGGGTGTCGGTCATGGCTGGAGTTCCAGCGCGCAGGCTACCGGGCAGGAGTGCGGGAGGCGCGGGCGGGCTTCGCCGTGCCGGCATCACCGCCGATGAGCGGGAGACCGAGGCGCTTGTTTTCCGCACGAAGAGTTTTGGCCACACGGCGGAAGGCACGACGGGCCGGGGCGATGAAGTCATCCTGAGTCGTAGGCTTGCGCGAGGTTTTCATGGCAGGCCGAGGATAGCCCGGAGCGCGGCCAAAGGACAAGCGGCGGATTGCGCAAGAAGCCGGGGCGGGCTGGTCTGGTTATCCCACACCGCCCAGCGGTCGGCCAGAGGCGCGTAGTCCGCCGCGAGGTGCTCCAGGCTACGGGCAAAGCGACGCCGGATGTCCGCCACCGGGACATCGTGCCCGCCCTTTTTCACCCGCTGCCGCACACGGGCGACAGCCATGCGGGGATTTGGCAGCCAGAGGTAATGCAGGTGAATGCGGAAGCCGACCGCCTTTGCCTGCCGCAACATGCCGACATAAGTCCTGCCGCTCAAAGTGGTCTCCAAGGCAAAGGTCTCCCTGCGCTGCACTGACGCCGAGAACTCCGACAGAAGCAGCCGCGCAGCCTTCACCGCACTCGCACCGGGGTCGAATGGCGAAAGTCCGCGCGCGATTTCATCGGCGTTCAGGAAGCGGAGGCATTTCACCTCCCTCGGCAGGAACTCGCGAGCGAAGGTGGTCTTGCCCGCGCCGTTGCAGCCAGCGATGACGTAGATGGTGGGCGGCTGCGCGGGCATGGGGCTTATGCCTCCGCGCCCATTTCCACGAATGGGCATCGGCTGCCCCTGCAGCCCAGGCCTTCAGCCTTTTGCTGCGCAAGCTCCTTCCCGTCCACCTCCCGGCGGCCCGAATCCCCGGCGCATGGGCGGGCGTCTTCGGCGAATTCGGGCGGGGTGTCGGTCATGGCTGGAGTTCCGGCGCGCAGGCTAGGCACCGCGCATCCCGCCGTCGAGCGTGCGCTACGGGGATTCCAAGGTGCGATATTCGCCCGGCTGGATGGACTCGGCGGCGGCACGAATGAGCGGGAAGTGCCTTTCCAAAGTCGGGCGGTGGTTGGTCCAGAGTTCGAGAATGACCATCCTGCGCCCGGCGAGATTCTGCTGATAGCGGAGGCTCTTGTCGGCGAGAATGAAGAGGGCGAACCCGGCGGCTTCACCGGCCGCAAGCAGTTCGCCATTTTGAATTCCCTTCCATCCCTGAGCATGCACGGTGCTGACTTCGTGTCCGGTGAGGGCGTGGCGCACTTGCACGGGAACGCACTCGTCGAGCAGGATTGCCGGCATTTGTAGTGAGAAAAAGTCGCCGGCTTACTTCGTTTTTCACGCAGCCGCCTGATGCTCGATGTCCTCCCGGCTGCAACGCAGGACCGAGACGGCCAGTTCGCGGGAGACGGTCGGAAAGGATTCGAGGAAGTAGTCGAGCGTGAGATTGTCCGCGAGGTAGTCGAAGAGCGCCTTCACCGGGACGCGCGTGTCCTTGAAGACCGGCGTGCCGCCGAGGATATCGGGGTCAATGGTGATCAGGTTTGCTGGCTTCATGCGGTCAATTTAGGCTACTTACGCCCGCTGGTAAAGCTCCACGCCAGTTTCCACGAATCGGCAGCGCCCGCCTCCCGGCGGCCCGAATCCCCGGCGCATGAGCGGGCGTCTTCGGCGAATTCGGGCGGGGTGTCGGTCATAGCTGGTGTTCCGGGATGGGCGGTCTTCATCAGGCGAACAATCCGCGGAGTTTCGCCTTCACTTCCTGAAGCTTCGGGATCGTCACCTGGCCGACGGTGTAGAGGATGACGCTTTTCTCAACGGTGAACAGACGTTGCGGACGGATGTAGCTGTCCTGAGCGAGCCGGCCGCTCTGAAAATCGGCCTGTGTGAGCACTATGGAGAAGCCGTCGGAGCGGAGCTGGCTGGTGATCTGGCAGAGAATGAGATCGTCACCCGGAAGATCGGCGATGACGAGCGCGGGGCGGCGCTT
>JANXZI010000175.1 GCA_025355595.1 Spartobacteria bacterium | reverse complement strand
CCGGTGGATGCGTTCATTTCAAAACAGCACGCGGAGCGCGGGCTCACGCCGCAGCCGGAGGCTTCGCGTGCGGTGCTGT
The DNA here is from genome assembly GCA_025355595.1 of Spartobacteria bacterium. Lineage (GTDB taxonomy): Bacteria > Verrucomicrobiota > Verrucomicrobiia > Chthoniobacterales > Chthoniobacteraceae > SXWH01. Next base: position 2,885 of record JANXZI010000175.1, on the reverse strand, counting down.
TGCGCCGGCTAACTCTCGATCTCATCGGGCTGCCGCCGCCGACGGCGGAGATCGCGGCGTTTGAAAATGATGCGTCGCCCGACTGGTACGAGCGCGCGGTGAACCGGCTGCTCGATGACCCTCGCCACGGCGAACGGTGGGCGCGGCATTGGATGGATGTGTGGCGCTACAGCGACTGGTGGGGGCTCGGCGAGCAGCTTCGCAACAGCCAGAAACACATCTGGCACTGGCGCGACTGGATCGTGGAATCGCTGAACGCCGACACGCCTTACGACGAGATGCTCCGCCTCATGCTCGCAGCGGATGAGCTTCATCCGAACGATCTGCACGCGCTGCGCGCCACGGGTTTCCTTGCGCGCAATTGGTTCCTCTTCAACCGCGATCACTGGCTCGATGAAACGGTCGAGCACGTGAGCAAGGGATTCCTCGGCATCACGCTGAACTGCGCGAAATGCCACGACCACAAATTCGATCCGTTCGCGCAGGCGGATTACTACAAGATGCGCGCGTTCTTCGAGCCGTATCATGTGCGGATGGACGTGGTGCCGGGCGAGGCGGATCTTGTGCGCGATGGAATCCCGCGCGCATTCGACGGGCTGCTCGACACACCGACGTATCGCTTCCTGCGCGGCGAGGAGAGCAAGCCGGACAAGAGCGCCGTCATCGCGCCGGGCGTCCCGGATCTGCTCGCGTTCAAGAAGCTGGAAATTTCGCCCGTGACGCTGCCGCCCGAAGCGTGGCAGCCCGAGCGGAGGCCGTGGGTCGCCGACACACACCTCGCTGCGGCGCGGAAAGAAGTGGAGTCTGCGACGAGCGCCGCACAAGCGGCGAAGACGAAGGCGGCGGATGCAAAGCCGGCGGACAGCGCCGCTGCGCGGGGCGCGCTGAATGTCTCCGAACTTGCGCTGGCGTTTGCGAAGGCGGAACTGGCGAGCCTCGAACTTCGCATCGCTGCGATGCGCGCGACGTGGGCGAGAACGGATCGCGGCGCGAATGTTCCGATGAGCGACGACGAGCGCGAGAGGATAAAGGCTGCGATCCAGTCCGAGCGCGAGGTTGCAGTCGCGAAGGCGCGACATGCAGTGGCCGATGCGGAACTTCGGCTTCCGAATGCGCCCGCGACGCCGGCAGGGAAGAAGGCGGTGAGCGTGGAGAAGGGATTGAAGACTGCGCGCGAGTCGCTGGAGAAGGCGACGCAGGCGCTCGCTGCACCGATTGCTGCGATTGACAAGATCACGCCGCTTTTGGGTGCGCAGTGGACGGCCACTCGGTTCTTCACCTCGACCAAGGATGATCCGAAAATCGAGTACGGCCCGAAGAGCAGTGGACGTCGCAGCGCGCTGGCGGACTGGATCACCGATGCGCGAAACCCGCTCACTGCGCGCGTCGCGGTGAATCACATTTGGTCGCGGCACATGGGCGCTCCGCTCGTCGCGACGACATTCGATTTTGGACGGAAGAACGCACCGCCTGCGCACACCGAGCTGATTGACTGGCTCGCGTGCGAACTCGTCGAGCACGACTGGAGCATGAAGCACGTTCACCGGCTCATCGTCACTTCGGCGGCGTATCGCATGAGTTCGTCCGCGGCGGGCGGCGAGGCGAATGCGGCGAAAGATCCCGACAATGTGCGGCTGTGGCGGCGCACGCCGATCCGCATTGAAGCGGAGGCGGTGCGCGACTCGATCCTTGCGCTCGCCGGGGAACTCGATCCGACGATGGGCGGGCCGTCCGTGCCGGCGGCGGCGCAGGCGGAATCGAAGCGGCGCAGCCTCTACTTTTTCCACTCGAACAATGAGCGGAACCTATTCCTCACGACGTTCGACGAGGCGAGCGTGAAGGAGTGCTACCGACGCGATGAGAGCATCATCCCGCAGCAGGCGCTCGCGCTTTTAAACAGCCGGCTCGTGCAGGATGCCGCGGCGCGGATCGCGGCTCGGCTCGGTGCGGATGTGCGGGCGGATGATGATGCGGCATTTGTGCGCCAGGCGTTCCGCGGCGCGCTCGGCGTTGCGCCGAGTGACGACGAACTTGCGGCGTGCGTGAAGACGATGGACGCGTGGCGCAAGCTCCCGAAGTCCACATCCGATCAGGCACGCGCGCATCTCATCTGGGCATTGCTGAACCACAACGATTTCGTCACGCTGCGCTGACCCATTTCCCTCCCCGTGAAAGCTCGATCCTCCCAGACGATGATTCATCCGCGATGGTTTGAGGGCCAAAGGCCCGCCGACATGCCAGCCCAGGGCATCGCCCTGGGTTTTCGACAAAAAATGATCAAAGCCCTAAAGGGGCGGCCCCATGTTGTCGCGCCCTTTCAGGGCTTTGTTTTCATTTTCAGCGAACCCAGGGCGTTGCCCTGGGCTGGCATGGCTCGCACCGTTGGTGCTCGTGCATCGCCGACCATTTCGTTTCCATGAAGCGCACCTGCCAGCACCGAGCCCCCGGCGCCGTTTCACGCCGCGCGTTTCTCGCCGACATGGGCATGGGCTTCACCGGGCTCGCCCTCGGCACGATGCTCCAGCGCGATGCCTGCGCGAGCGGCGCGGCGTGGTCGCCGCCGGACGGGCTGCCGCATTTTCCGCCGAAGGCGAAGAATGTGATCTGGCTCTTCATGAACGGCGGCGTGAGCCACATGGAGAGCTTCGATCCGAAGCCGATGCTCACGAAATACGCGGGCAAGACGATCGCGGAGACGCCGTTCAAGGATGCGCAGGATCCGAAGAAGCTCGCCTTCGAACGGCTCGTGGTGCCGGACGCAAATGGCAACCAGCGCAACACGCTTTTTCCGCTCCAGAACGGCTTTCAGAAACACGGACAGAGCGGCATCGAGGTGAGCGACTGGTTCCCGCACATCGCGCGGAATGTGGACATGCTCGCCATCG
>JANXZI010000135.1 GCA_025355595.1 Spartobacteria bacterium | reverse complement strand
CGTGAAGCCGCTGCAGGAGTGGCACAATTTGGGCGAGGTTTGAAATCCCGCCTGCTATCGTCGCCGCTTCGCGTCTAGCAGCGTCTCGATTTTCCCGAGCGGCAGCGTGTTCACCACATCATCGCGCGTGAGCCAGCCCTTGCGCGCGGTGCCGACTCCGAACTTCAAAAACTGAAACTGTGAGGTGTGGTGCGCGTCGGGATTGATGGCGCATTTCACGCCTTTGGATTTTGCGAGCGGCCACCAGCGCCAGTCCATGTCGAGGCGGCGCGGGTTCGCGTTCAACTCGATGATGGTGCCGGTATCCGCAGCGGCGGCGATGACGGCGGCGTGGTCCACGGGGTAGCCGTCGCGCATGAGCAGCAGCCGGCCGGTGAGATGGCCGAGCATGGTGATGTGTTTGTTTTCCATCGCGCGGATGATGCGCGCGGTCATGTCCGCCTCGGACATGGCGAAGGCGTTGTGGACGCTCGCGACGGTGTAGTCTAGCTGCGCGAGGATTTCGTCATCAAAGTCGAGCGAGCCGTCCTTCAGGATGTCCACCTCGCTGCCCGCGAAGATGCAGAAGTCCGGCCCGAATTCCTCGTTCAGTGTGCGAATCTCCGCGACCTGCGCGAGCAGCCGTTTTTCGTCGAGGCCGTGCGCCTGGACGGACGCCTTCGAGTGATCGGCGATGCCGAGGTATTGCAGGCCGAGTTCCATCGCGGCCTCCGCCATTTCGCGGAGCGAATTGCGCCCGTCGCTCGCGGTGGTGTGGTTGTGGAAAGTGCCGCGCAGATTTTCCACCTCAACCAGCTTCGGCATCGTGTGCTCCTCGGCGGCCTTGAATTCGCCCATGTTCTCGCGCAGTTCCGGCTCGATGAAGTCGAGTCCGAGCGTGCGATACAGGTCTGCCTCTTCGCGAATATCGGGCACGGGCAGCGGTGTGACCTTCGGCGCATCGTCCGGCCCAAGTCGGTATTCGTTCAGCGTCCAGCCGCGTGCGAGCGCGCGCTGGCGCATCACGATGTTGTGCTCCTTCGAGCCGGTGAAGTAGTTCATCGCAAAGGGGAACTCAGAGTCCTTCACGACGCGCAAATCGGCTTGGATGCCGCTGAGCCAGCGTACAGAGGATTTCGTCTCACCATGTGCGATGATGCTCTCGACGAATTCGTGGCCGACAAAATCCTTGCTGACGATCTTCGGCTCGCGCGTGGAGACGAGGAAGTCGAGATCGCCGCACGTCTCGCGCCGCCGCCGGTAGCTGCCGCACGCCGCGACGCGAATCACCTCGGGATGTGAGCGTAGGTCGTCGAGCATCCGCTCCGCATCGGCCGCAATCTCGCCCATGCGGAAACGGCCCGCGTGCTTCTTCCGATCCTCGATGCCTTTCAAAATGTTCGCCGCAGTTTTTTCGCCGAAGCCCTTCAGCCCCGCGACGCGCCCGTCGCGGCAGCCTTTCTCCAATTCGTCCACAGTCGTGATCGCAAGCTCCTTCCACACCGCCTGGATTTTCTTCGGCCCCATGCCGCTGATGTCGAACATGTCGAACAGCCCCGCTGGAAACTCGGCCTTGAGATTCGTGTGATAGTCGAGCGCGCCCGTCATCACGAGCGTCGTGATTTTTTCCGCGATGGCGTCGCCGATGCCATCAATCTCGCCGAATGTGCCGGCGTCCGCAGTGGCGTGCAGATTGCCGGCGAAGGTTTCCATCGCGCGTGTGGCGTTGCGATAGGCGCGGATTTTGAAAGGGTTCTCGCCCTTCAACTCCAGCATCATGGCGATGTCCTCGAGCGTGTCGGCAATCTGATCTTTGGAAACTTCTGGCATAAGCGACCACGCTAGGAGCTGGGGCGCAGAGCGGCAAGCGTGTCGGCTTTCGCCGCGCGCAGCTTGAGACGGAAAGCGCGACGGGGAAGGGGAGTGGTGCCAGGGGGGAGGATTGAACTCCCGACCTAGGGCTTATGAGTCCCCCGCTCTACCACTGAGCTACCCTGGCGTTGCTTTTCGGGCCGCAGAAAATAGCGGCGTCGCCGCGCGTGGCAAGCGCGGAATTGATTTTCAAAACGGAGCTGCCTGTGATCGCCGGGACGATCTCCGCGATTGCAAAAATCCGCGCGCGGGGCAAAAGCGCTGGCTTATGCAACGCCTCAAGCAATCCCTCCTCGCGATCGTCTCCCTCCTCTCGCTCCGTGTTTCCGCGGAAACGCTGAAGTATGAGAATGTGCCGAACTTTTTCGACAAGCTGCCCGGCGGACAGGCGCAGGGGCCGTGTCACGGCGGGGTGGCGATTGACAAGGCGGGCAACCACTACGTGACCACGGACACGCCCCGCGGCATCCTCGTATTTTCGCCGGATGGAAAATTTCTGCGCGCGGTCGGGCCGACAAAAATCCATGCGCTCGAAATCCGCGAGGAGAATGGCGCGGAGGTCATCTATGCGGCGCGTCCCTCGGAGCACGAGGTGATCAAGCTGAAGCTCGATGGCACGCAGGAATGGGCGATCAAATACCCCGAGGAATCCGGGAAGTGCCAAGACGCGAGCGGCTTCAAGCCCTGTGCGGTCACGGTCGGGCCGGACGGTTCCATTTTCGTCGCAGATGGTTACGGCTCGAACTTCATCTACAAGTTCGACCAGGAGCGGAAGTTTCTGAAGGCGTTCGGATCGCCGGGCGTGGAGGAGGGGAAGTTCAAAACGTGCCACGGCATCGCGCTCGATACGCGCGGGGAGAAGCCGCTCCTCTTTGTCTGCAATCGCAACGCCAATCGCGTCGAGTATTGGGATCTCGATGGCAACTTCGTGAAGGTGATCCAGAAGGATCTCCGCATGCCCGCTGCCGTCCATATTCGCGGTGACGATGCGGTCGTGCCGGAACTGCAGGGCCGCGTGACGGTGCTCGACAAGTCCGGCGCGATCACCGCGCAGGTCGGTGACAACCCCGACGCGAAGCAGCGCGCAAATTTCGGTCTCGCGCAGGACAAATGGACGGACGGCATCACGAATTCCCCGCACGGTGCTGCGCTCGACAAGGACGGGAATCTGATTGTCACCGAGTGGAGCGCCTTCGGGCGGCTGCACAAATTCCTGAAGAAGAAGTAGCGGAGGCGCGCTCGGGAGCGCGCGCGGACGTGAGCTTCCGCTCGCGGCCTACCTTTTCGGCGCTGCGACGATCTCGATCTTCGTCTCGCCGAGGCTGGTCTCGCCTGCGGGGCCGGTGGCGTGGGCTTCGATCTTGACGGGCATGTTGAACGGCCCGGGATCGCTGCAGAAGCTGAACGAGATGGTCCCCTTGTCCTCGCCGGCGGGAATCTCGACGGCGCGCGCGGTGACGCCAACCATGTGTCGGGGCACGATCACTTCGAGCCGCACGGGTCCTTTTCCGAGCGACGGCGCACGCTGGATCGCGACAGGCACGATTACACGGCTGCCAGGCACGGCGCGGAGCGAGGCGAGCGGTGTGGAGATTCGCAGCGGGCCGGATGCGCCGACGGAGATCATCTGCTCGTCATTCTCGCCCGATGTGTAGCTGATGAAATGCCGGCTGCCGTCGAAATCGGTCATCTCGCCGGTGAGCATCAGTTGGATTCGGCTCGTGTGCCCGAGTTCGACTTCCGCGGGATACTGCACGGTGAAATCAAACTCGCTTGCGCCCGCTTTCACGGGAAGCGGCGCGGCGGTCACGCCCTGAAGCGTGCGGATTTGCCGGTCGGAAAGGCTGACGGTGAGCGGGCCGTCGAATCCACCGCGTTCGATCTGGTAGTGCTTCGTCATTGTCGTTCCGCCGGGGTGATCATTTGCGACAAAATATTCGCCGATGTGCCGGAAGGGAACCGGCGGGACGATGGCGACGCGCACTTGATCGATCCGCGGTTCGCCGAATGGCACGGCCACGGTCGCCTGCCGGGTCACAGGCTTGCCGTCAATTTCTGTCGTGCCGCGGATCGTCACGCGCGCTGTCTGGATCGGAGTCTTCGCCGGCGCGATGAATCGGAGGTCCGCAAATTTTTGCTTCGGCGTGATGACCGCGTTCTCGAGCGTGACACCGGCGGGAAGTCCCTCGACTTCGAGCTTCAAGTCCTTCGTGAGCGGTGCAACCGAGAGGAGGTCCACCCGGAGGCCCTGCACTTTCGCGCCGGGTTTCTTTTTCGCCGCCGGAGTGGTCGCGTCTGCGGCGTCCTGCGTCTTGCGAATCACGTTGATCGCATCGGTGTTCAGCGTGAGTTCGAAATCCGACGTCGTGGGCAATGTCGCGCGCAGGCGGTAGCCGAAGTCCGGGCCACCGCGGCCTGCAAAACGGTCGCGGACTTTCACGAGATACCTGCCTGCTTTCGGCGCGGTGAAAAGGAGCCGCGAGTCCGGGCGGCCATCGGCGCGGTCGTCGTTCTTTGCGAGTTCGTTGCCGTCGGCGTCGCATACGGTGAGCACGGAATCGAGGCTGCTTTCGAGATGTGCGGCGAGGATTTCGAGCGTGACCGCCGCGCCCTTTTCCAGATCGATCGGCCACGCATCCACGTCACCGGGATGATCGATGCGGCCATTGAGCATCGCTGGAAGCGGCGTCGCGGCGGCGTCGGCAGCGGGATCGTCATTCGGTTCGTGTTCGAGGATTTCCGGGAGGTCGTCCACGTGTAGTGTCACGAGGCTGGCGGGCTTGCCGTCAATCTGCACGCGCTGCATCGAGGAATCGCTGCTGACTCCGGCGAGCGAAATCGGGACGGTGTGCGCGGCGGCTCCGGTCCCGGTGAATTGCAACTGCACCGTCTCGCCGCGCCGTCCGCCGAGCGGATAGACGGATCCGATGTGCGGGCCGGTTTTCAGCGTGAGGCGATACACGAAATTTTGCGCTCCGTTGAATCCCGCGTCGTGGATCGCGACTTGGTATTTGCCCGACGCGGGTGCGGTGAACCACGTGATTGGGTCGCCGTCCTTCGTATTTTTTCTGTGGACGTCGGTGACCGGCCGACCATCGGCAGTCGTGACGTTCAGCACCGCTTGCAGCGGATAGCCGAGGCGGCTGGCTGCCACTTCGCACGTCACCGTTTCGCCTTTCTCCGCGTGGAAGCGCCACAGGTCCACATCTTCGCGCGGGTAGATGCGGCCATTGATCGTCACCGGCAATTGAACCCGCACCGGCACCGTTCACGATAAACGTGTCAATCAACACAGGATTGGTTGCGCAGAGAATCGGGTTGGTGGGATCAATAGT
>JANXZI010000110.1 GCA_025355595.1 Spartobacteria bacterium | reverse complement strand
ACCGACCAGCCCTGGGCCGAAGTCCTCACCGCCTACCTCGCCACCCGGCAGCATCGCTACGGATGAGCGCCATGATTTTTACACGCAGAGAGGCGGAGGGAAAATGAGAGTTACGCGGAGGAATTTTTATGAAGGAGAATGAGATCACTCAGGCGGTGATTGGCGCGGCCATTGAAGTGCATCGGATTCTCGGGCCGGGGATGATCGAGCGGCCATACGAGGATGCGGTGTGCCGTGAATTCCAATTGCGCGGGCTGAAGTGGGAGCGGCAAAAGCCTGTCCCGGTCGAATATAAAGGCGTCAAGCTGGGGACGCCGTTGATTCTCGATCTGATCGTCGAGGGAAAAGTCATCGTGGATCTGAAGGCGAAGGAAACGGTGACGGGGATCGATAAGAGAAAGGTGCTGACCTATCTGCGTCTCTCGAAACTGCGCGTCGGACTCATCATCAATTTCAACGTCGAACTCCTCCGAGACGGAATCACACGTATCGTGAACGACTTTGAGGATGAAAATGCAGATGACCGCGAGCCCCGAGATCCCCCGGACCTGCATGAATAGAACGACCCTCAAGCAAGCCCCAGTGTCGTCACCGGACCTTCAACTCCTGAGAGCATCCCTCTGCGTCCCTCTCACGCCCTCTCTGCCTCTCTGCGTTTTATTCCCTACATGTCCTTCCTGAATCCATGGCTCCTCGCTGGCATCGCTGGCGTCGCGTCGCCGATCATCATTCACCTGCTCGCGAAAAAGCAGATCAAGCGCGTGGTGTGGGCGGCGATGCGATTCCTCAAGGCCACCGTGGATCGCAACAAGCGGAAGATGAACATCGAGGACATCCTGCTGCTCGTGTTGCGCTGCCTTATCCTCGCGCTGCTCGCGTTTGCGCTCGCGCGACCTTCGTTGCGCGAAGGCGGCATCGGGATACTCGGCGGCGACGAGGCGGCGATCATCCTCGTGGACAACTCCGGCTCGATGTCCGCGACCGACGGCGTGGTGTCGCGCTTTGAAAAGGCGCAGAAAGCCGCGGGGCAAATTCTCGACGGCCTGCCCGCCGGTTCGCGCGTCGCGGTGTGGCTTGTGTCGGACACCGTGCGCGAATCCGTCTCCGAGCCGGCGCGCGATCTCGCACTCGCGCGGAAGAGCATCATCGAGGCGAAGCGCACGGATCAGGGTACCGAGTGGCAGCCTGCATTGCGGCGCGCAGTGGATGTGCTAAAAAAACAGCCGGGCGTTCAAAAGCACCTCTACGCCGTGACCGACGGGCAGGCGGCCGGCTGGAAAGGCACCGGCGAAATCCGCGCGCTGCTCGAATCCGTGAAGCGCGAGATGCGCGCGACGCTCGTGCTCACCACCGAGGGCGAGGAAAAAAATCTCGGCATCACCGATGTCCGCCTCGCGACCGCGCTGCCCACGGTGAACCAGCCGCTGCGCTTCGAGGTCTCCGTCGCAAACTTCGGCCCCGCCGAGGCGACCGCCGTCGCGGTGAGCCTCGCCATTGACGACGAGCCGCCCACCGACGAGCAGACGCTCGACGCGATCCCACCAGGCGGAGCGCCGAAAACCATTTCGCTTTTCGCCCCGTTCCGCGAGCCGGGTTTCCACACCGTCACCGCGCGACTGCACACGGACCGCTGCCCGTTCGACGACCAGCGCTCCTTCGCGCTGCGCGTCATTGACGAAGTAAACGTGCTCCTCGTGGACGGCGACCCTGGCGCGGAGCCGCGCGACAGCGAGGTCTTCTACCTGCGCAACGCCCTCACACCCGTGCCCGCGGAAATGCGCGACAAGTTCTTCATCAAGACGCGCACCGTCACCGGTGCGGAGTTTGAAAAGACCGCGTTGCGCGACTTCGACGCCGTCGTGCTCGCCAATGTCGTGGACCTCTCGCCGCCCGCCGCCGACGCGCTGCAAGCCTACGTGCGCGGCGGCGGCGGACTGCTCGTTTTCCCCGGATCGCGCATCAGCGCACCGTTCTACAACGGCCTGCTCCTCGGCGAGCGCGGCCTGCTGCCCGCGGCATTCGGCCCTGTGCGCGGCGAGGCATTCGACGAGACAAAAGCCGAGCGCCCCGAGAAATTTTTCCGGCTCCAGGCCAAGGACTACGCGCACCGCATCGTCGAGCTGTGGAAGGATCCCGCGAGCGGCTCGCTCAGCTCCGCGCAATTCTACCGCGCGTTCACTTTGCAGCCCGCAACCCTCGTAGGCGCGGACGGGAGTCCGCGGCGACGCGACCTCCCGGTCGCGCCTACAATCGGAGCGGGCACGCCTGCGTCGGGTGCGGACGTATCCGATTCGGGCCTGCCCGCAGTCGTTCTTACCTACGCCGACGGCGAGGCTGCGGTGATGGAGCGCCCATTCGGCCTCGGGCGCGTGGTGCAGTTCAGCAGCACCGCCGACGGCGCGTGGAACGACCTGCCCGTGCGCCCCATCTTCGTGCCGCTCATGCATCGCACGCTCGGCTTCCTCCTCGCGCGCACCGGCGACCGGCTGAACATCCGCGCCGGCACGCCCTTCACGCACACCGTCGCCGCCGAGCGGGCGGGAAAAGATTACGTCGTCACCGCGCCCAGCGCGCATCGCGATTCCCGCGCAAAGCCCGAGCCTGCACGCACGCGCACCGTCATGGTGAAAAATGGAACGCCGCAAATCGAGCAGACCGACACCTCCGTGGCTGGCGCGTATGCCGTGCACTTCACCGACGAAGCCGGCACCGCCGTGCGCTTCGCCTCCGCCTCCGATCCAAGCGAGAGCGACTTGCACGAACTCTCCGCCGCCGATCTCGCCGCGCTTGGCACCGTCGCCCGCATCGTCCGCTGGACGCCCGATGCCGACCTCCGCGGCCAGATGGAACGCGAGCGCAACGGCACCGAACTCTGGCTCCCATTCGCGCTCCTCGCCATCGGCCTCGTCGTCGCGGAGACGCTGCTCGGAAACCGCTTCAGCAGATCAAAGTGACGCGCTATTCTTCCATGATGATTCCCTCCTCCGTGCGCTCGCTTTTCGCAACGGCGCTGTGCTGTTCAGTCGCATCGTGCGCCATGCCGCATCTGCCGAAATGGGCAAAGCGCAAGCCGGTGCCAAAGGCGATTCCGATCCGATTTCCAAAGCTCGACCCTTCGGCTCCGAATTCGAAGCGCCGGCAGATCGGCAAGATCCTTCTCGTGAATGCGGATGCGGGATTTGTCCTCATCGAGATGCGCGGCGGCGCGCTGCCGGTGCCGGGCGCGGCACTGAAGTGCATCCGCGACGGCGCGGATTCCGGCGTCCTGATCGTGAGCGGCGAGAGTCAGGGCTCGCACGTCATCGCAGACATCACCACCGGCACCCCGCGCAAGGGCGATCTGGTTTTCCAGTGATCGTGCGTGACGCGGGCGCGGCGTGTGCGCGTCACACCGGCGGCTCGACCTTCACAAAACGAAACCGCGCGTCGTAGCTCCCGCGGTTGTGCGCGCGGCAGCAGCGCAGGCATGCGGAGCCGCGGCGCAGCGGCTGCACGCGCGCGAGCACCGTGGCGCAGGCGGGGCAGCGGTAATGATGACGCCGCGCGACCGTGCGTCGCGGCAGCGGCAGGTCATGCGTGCGCTTTTCATCCGTGAGCCCGAGGTCGGAGCACGCACGCCGCCACTCCACGCCGTGCGGTGCGATCCTGCGCCGGCCCGCGCGCTCGTGCGCGAGAAGGTGCGCGAGTTCGTGGAGCAGCGTACGCCGGATTTCCGCTTCGCCAAATTCCCGCAGCTTCGGATTCAGTCGCACGACCGATCGGCCGGGAAATGCGAGCCCCGCGGTGCTGCGCATCCGCGAATGCCACTCCACGCGCACGCGCTCGGCCAGCGCCACCGCTCCGACGCCACGCAGCAGCGCGCGCGCCTCGTCGAGCAGTGGCTCGTGCGGTGCGGCGACGACTTTCACCGCGACCGGCGCGGGACTCCCATCGCGCGCAGGCGGGCGATCACGTTTTCCGAAAAGCCGCTGGAGAAAATTGAACTGCATCCGCGCAGCGTCCACCATTCCATCGGGATTTGCGAGCCCCCTGCCGCGGGACTGCGGTGTGCGGCGCACAGCCTTCCGGGCACATGATGTTGTGGATGCCTTTCACCTTGACCGCGACGCATGACGCTCATCTTCCGTCCTTTCAAAGGCTCGCGGCGCGACCCCACGCGCACGACTGAGTTTTTTCGAATGCACACACACTCAATTTCCCGTGTCATCCGCGAGCCTTCGCTCGCACCCGATTCGCCACCGCGACGCGCCGGACACGGGAACCGCGCTGCGAACTGGCCGCAGATTCATTGCCGCCATCCCGAGTTTCCCATGCGGCCCTGACGGAAGATGGTAAAAACCTACATCGCACCAGAGGAAAATGCGGTGGCCTGCCCTTCGTGCGGTGAGGGATTCAAGTCGCCGGTGTCCGCGCGCAGCCGGCGTGTCTCGTGCCCGAAATGCCGCGCGGTCGGCGTGCCCGACATCTGGACCGCACGCGAGCCCGGCGCACCGACGCGCCCGATACCGGCGCAAGCCGGCGCCGCCATGGAACGCAGCCGGATCGAAATGCTCGAGGTGCGAATCGCAGCGCTGGAGACTGCACTCGCCGATGAACGCCATGATCTTAAAACACTCAACGTGAGGATTACGGCGATGGAAGCCGTTCTGATCACCGCAGGCAGACCGAATGCAAATGCGGATACCCAGACGCCGGCCCGCAAGCTCCAGTGGTTCGTCGCGACGCCGGGTCGCAGACCGGAGTTTTCCACCGACCAGGGCAGAGTGCTCGCGCATAATCTGCGAACCGTGCGCAGGCAGCAGATTTCCCTTCGCGTCCCGGCAAACGACCCGGTCGCAAAAAGCCATGCAGCGTGGTTCAAAACAGTGTTCGGGTTCGCCGGTTGGACGGTCGTGGAACTGGATCACGCCGCGCCTCCCTCCGGCTCGAAGTCCCTCGTGCTCGGCGTGCCGGAACTGCCCGTCGGCAAGGAAGCCGCCGAGACCTACCTCGCACTGAAGGCCGCAGGATTCGAGCCCATCCCCGTGCTCGATCCTGCGCTCGCGGAGGTGGACGGAGTCGCCTCCCTCTCGCTCACGCTGCCCGCCGCGTAGGCGTCGCGGAAATTGAATTCACCACGGCGCGCATTGCCGGTATGCCTTCGTGCATGAGCCCCTCCCACATTCCCCTTCCCGGTTCCGGTTTCATCGCGCGGCGCGCATTTCTCCGGCACTCCGCCGCGGCGTTCCTCCTCGCACCGCTGCTTCGCTGCGAAGGGATCGCTGCGGGTGAAAAGGAATTCGCCGCCGCCGATTTCATCTCGGTGCAGAAGGGGGATCTGCCGATCATCATTTCTGCGCCGCACGGGGGCACGATGACGATCCCCGGCGTGCCTGAGCGCAAGGGCGAGGGAATGAAAAAGGGAGGCGCAGGTTTCTTTGCTGGGCGCGATGAAAACACCGAACTGCTCGCCGCCGCCCTCGCCGAAGCGATCGAAAAGCGTCTCGGGAAAAAGCCGTTCTTCGTGATCGCGAAAATGCACCGCAAATTTGTGGATGCAAACCGCCCGCCCGAGATCGCCGTCGAGCACCCGCGCGCCCACGAGGTGTACGACGCCTATCGCGGCACCCTCGCGAAATTCTGCGACGACGTGCAGACGCGCTATGGCCGCGGCTTGGTGATTGACGTTCACGGCCAGGGCAGCGCGCGCGATACCGTCTTCCGCGGCACGCACAACGGCGCGACCGATGCGATGCTGGCAAAGCTGTTCGGCGAAAAAATCCACGCCGGCCCGCAGAGCCTCGCCGGCCTGCTCGCCGTGCATGGCATCAATATGAAACCCACCGACACGAGCCCCGAGACGTCGGGCTTTACCGGCGGCCACATCGTGCAGATCTCCGGAAAACACGAGGGCATCGGCGCGGTGCAGCTCGAATTCGGGATCGATTTTCGCACGAAGGACGCGATCAAATCCTCCGCGGAAAAAGTGGCGGGCGGCATCGCGGACTTCGCAAAACTCTACCTGCTCGGCAAGCCGGAGCCGGCAAAGTAGCGTAGATCTCCCGAGCTGCGCAGCACGACGCTTCGCGTGCAGAGCCACCCGCGCAGCTCTGGAGAGCTACGCTACGCGACCCCGCCGCGTCCTGCATTCACGCAATCAGGCTGTGGAAATCGTATAAAATCATCCGCCTGCAGCGAGGCGCAGCAGTTCGACACGGTCGCCGGTTTGGAGTGCGTGATCCGTCCACTCCGCAGGGCGCAGCGCGATGCTGTTGTGTTCGATGAGCACCGTGCCATTTGCGAAGCCCAACTCCGCGACGAGCGCGGCAATGTCCGCAGCAGCCGTGTCCCGCGACTGGCCGTTGATCGTGATAGTTTTCACGAAGCCGTGATGGCTTGATCCCAATCCTTCCACACCGCCTCGAATCCGCGCGCGTGCAGCAGCCCGGCGATCTCGGCGGCGCTGCGCGTGTCGGCGATTTCAAACTGTTGCGTCGCATTTCGATCGTGGCTGCAACCAGCGGGCTGGGGCGCGAGTTCCTCGCGTCGGCCGCGGACGGTGCGATGGAGATCATTTTTCCCCTCGCCGGTGTAGCCGCCGGGCTCGGTGTGGCTGCCGGCGCTCATCATCGTGATGCCGAGCGGCAGCAGCGCATCGCGCAAGGCGGCGGGTTCGCGCGTGCTGAGCACGATGCCGGTGTGCGGAAAGCAGATGCGCAGCGCGGTGACGAGCTGGACGAATTCGCGATCCGGCAGCGAGTGGCTCGGCTTGAATTCTCCCGCGCATGGGCGCAGCCGCGGCAGGCTCACGGTGAACTGCGCCTTCCAGCAGCGCCGCAGCAGGTGATCGAGATGCGCGGCCAGCGCGAGCGCCTCGCTTTTCCAGTCGCACAAGCCGAACAGCGCGCCGATGCCGATGCGCCGGAAGCCCGCGTCGTAGGCGCGCTCGGGGCACGCAAGCCGCCAGTCGAAATCGCGCTTCGGCCCCGCGGTGTGCAACTCGGCGTAGGTCGCGCGGTCATAGGTTTCCTGATAGACGACAAGACCCTCCGCGCCCGCGCGCACGAGCGGGATGTAGTCGGCGGTTTCCATCGGCGCGACTTCGAGCGCGAGCGTGGGAATCTCCGGCGCGAGCGCACGCACGCACGATTCGAGATAGCCGTTCGAGACGAACTTAGGATGCTCGCCCGCGACGAGCAGGATGTTACGGAAGCCTTGCCCGGCGAGCGCCGCCGCTTCGCGCTTCACTTCGTCCACGGTGAGGGTGACGCGCAGGATGGGATTGTCACGCGAGAAGCCGCAGTATTTGCAGTTGTTGATACACTCGTTGGAAAGATACAGCGGCGCGAACAGCCGGATGACTTTGCCGAAGCGCTGTTGCGTGAGCGTCTGTGAGCGGCGTCCCATCTGTTCGAGTAATTCGCCCGCGGCGGGCGATATCAACTGCGCGAAATCCGTGAGCGATGGTTTTATCTTGGCCAAACTTTCGCGTACGGCCGTGGTATTCGCCGC
>JANXZI010000029.1 GCA_025355595.1 Spartobacteria bacterium | reverse complement strand
CGCGGAGTCTCGCGGCGCGCGGCGATTCGCCGCAGGCGCTGTTTGCGATCGTGCAGGGTGCGCTCTTTCCCGAACTCCGGCGCGAGAGCGCGGCGGGGCTCACGGAGATGCCGTTCGACGGATTCGCGATCGGTGGCCTCGCCGTCGGCGAGAGTCGGAGCGAGCGGCAGGACACTTGCGAACTCACCACGCAACTTCTCCCGCACGATCGCCCGCGCTACCTCATGGGTGTGGGCACGCCGCTCGATATCCTCGAGGCGGTGCATCGCGGCGTGGACATGTTTGACTGCATCATCCCCACGCAGGTCGCGCAACGCGGGGCGGTCTTCACCTCGCGCGGCTATCTGCAAATGCGCCGGAGCGTCTATAAATTCACCGACGCGCCGCTCGATCCCGAGTGCGCGTGCCCGACCTGCACACGCTACTCGCGCGCCTATCTGCATCACCTCGCGAAGACTGGCGAGACGCTCGGCTGGCAGCTCCTCGGGCAGCACAACATTTATTTTTACCACCAGCTCATGCGCGACATCCGCGCGAGCATTTTGGCGGATCGTTTCACCGAGCTGTATCGGGAAAAGCGCGAGTTTCTGCACGCGACGGACGTGGATCATCCGACGCATCAGCAGAAGCCGTCGCGGAAGGCGGCGCGCACTTTGGGCGACTACGAAATCCACAAGGCGTGGGAGGGCTTCTCGAGCATCCGGCAGATTTCCTCGGGCGAAATCATGCACTCGCGCACGCCGCCGATGGAGGAGGCGCAGCGGCTCTACATCGAGCAGTCCGATCTCGCCGCGCGCCTCCGCATTTCCGCCGATGAAAATCCGGACACCGCCGCGCCGCTGGTGATCTGGGACGTGGGCCTCGGCGCGGGCACGAACGCGATGTCCGCGATCCTCTGCCACGAAAAAATCGCAGCGGCGGAACCCGTGCGCCCGATGCACATCGTGAGCTTTGAAAATGATCTCGATCCGCTGAAGCTCGCCTTCCTGCACAACCGCGAATTTACCTACCTCCGCCACGCGGGCGTTGGCGGCATCCTCGATGCAGGCCGCTGGCAATCATCGGAGCACGCGGGCCTGCAGTGGACACTCCTGCACGGCGATTTCCTCGCCTCGCTCCCGACCGCACCTGCGCCCGACGTGATTTTTTTCGACATGTTCTCGAGCAAGACCGACGCGGATCAATGGACGCTCGGCGCATTCCGAAAAATCTTCGCGGCCTGCGGGAGCCGCGCCGCTGAACTTTACACCTATACCTGCTCGACTCCGATCCGCGCCGCGCTGCTCGCAGCCGGATTTTTCGTGGCACAGGGACTGAGCACCGTGGACAAGACCGACACGACAATCGCGCTAACGCCGGCCGCGATCCGATCACCGCGCAAACATGAACTGCTCGCGGGCGAATGGCTCGGACGTTGGTCGCGCTCCGCTGCAAAATTCCCCGCCGACATTTCCACGGAACAGCAGCCGTCATTCGAGCAGGCGATCCGTTCGCACCCCCAGTTCGCGCACGCGTGAGGCTTTCGCGCGGATTTTGCGGACAGGAATGTCCGCACTGCGCCCGTGGAACAATTTTCTTCCGCCCTCTGCTCCGCCACTTGCGCGTGGAGCGCTCGAATGCTCTTGCAGCGCACCAAATTCGTAGGATGATCCGCGCTGCCAAAGATGCGCTCCTTCCACAGGGCGCGACACGGGGGAACCAAATTCCCGCGCGCAGGGTCCAAACCTGCGACAGGGGCGCAGGTGGCCGATCAAACGGCCGCCCGGTGACTTTCCTCACCGAGCCCGTCAGCTAACTCCGTCGGCGTAGGGAAGGTGTCCTCTGGGTCTGGCTCTGCCATTCGGCAGCAAGCGGTCAGGCTCCCCAAGATGCCTGCACCACAACTGCGTTCATCTTGCGGTCGGAATAATACGCCGACGGCGGGGCGGACGCGCACACCAGCATCGAAAGAAAATGAAACTCACCCGTCGTTGCCTGCTCTTCGCAGGCGTCAGCACCCTCGCGTACTTCGGCCAGATCTTCTGGCTGCACTACGCACAACCGCAAATCGCCACGCCGCTCGCCGTCGCGCAATTCCAGAGCGGCGCATCGCCATGGCGCGCCATGCTCGCGTGGCAGGCGTCGCATCAGCTCCCGTCGTTCGTCGCGGAAGGCATCGTCCTCGGCGCGGCGCTGTGGTGCTTCGTGCCGCCGCTCGTCACCGGCTGGCTCGCGCTGCGCGCAAAAAGGCGCACTCTCACGCGCATGACGCCCGCCATTTTTGCGGCGCTGCTCCTCGGCGGCTGCATGAAGGCGTACGACCGGCCCGAGTATGTCGAGGTGGACACCAGCGAGACGGGATTCCTCATCCCGCTCGAGGGCGACTCCACGCTGCAGGCGCGCTTTGAGAGCGTCGAGTATCTGCAGGAGCGCAAAGTCGCCGCGAAGCGCGTGCAACTCACGCATCGCTGGAACCAGGAAGGCCGCCTGCCGAATGACGGCCGCTGGATGTCCACCGTGCGGCTGATCAAAGTGAACCGCTCGCCCGTCACGCGCGAGTGGACGGCCGAGCAGAAACACGCGCTCGGCGACAAGGCCGTCTGGGTCGAGAGCGCGGACAGCGTGGGCTTCAGCATGGGCTTCACGTGCACCGCGTTCATTGATGAAAAGGACGCCGCCACATTCCTATACTGGTACCCGAGCGGCAGCCTCGCGAATGTGATGGACACCGAAGTGCGCGGCCGCATCCAGCAGGCCGCCGCCGAGGTCGCCGCGAAATACCCGCTCGATTCGCTCCGCGCGAAAAAGCAGGAGATCGCCGACGCCGTGAAGGCAGACGTCACCGCGTTCTTCACGCAGCGCGGCATCAGCGTCACCACCGTCGGCATGTTCGGCGGCATGACGTATGAGAATCCCGCGATCCAAAAGGCGATTGATGAGACGTTCATCACGCAGCAGTTGAAAGTGGTGAGCGCCGCAAAATTCGAGGCGCAGCAAAAGGAGAACGAGCGCATCGAACTCGAAGCCAACGCCACCGCCGAAAAACTCCGCCGCGAGGCGCAGGGCAAGGCCGACGCGCGTCTCGCCGAGGCCAAAGCCGAGGCCGACGCGATCGAACTCGTGAACAAAGCCGTCGCCGGGAGCGGCCCGCTGCTCATGCAAATCCGCGCGCTCGAAGTCGAGAAGGCGCGCGTCGAGAAATGGAACGGCGCATTCCCGCAGACCATGCTCGGCGCAAATCCGGGCGTGCTCTTCACCTCGCCGCTCGCGCCCGCGCAGAAGTAACGCCGCGCACCGCAGCCTCCCCGGTCGAAAGACCGGGGAGGCCATGCGGCGCTCCGACTACGGAGTCGTCACGCGGATGTTGCGGAACCACGTCGGATCGCCGTGCTCGGTGAGCATCAGCTTGCCGTGGCCGGGCGCGAAGCCCTCCTTGTTCTTAAATTTGCTCTTCGCGATCCGCTCCTTCCAGTCGTCCGTCTTCGTGTCCGCGGAGGAGCAGAGCTTGCCGTTCAGGTAGTGCTCGATCTTGCCGTCCTTCACGACGATGCGGCTGCTGTTCCATTCGCCGACCGGCTTGAGGATCTTGTCCTTCGCGGAATCCACGATGTCGTAGATGCTGCCCGTGTTGTGGCTGCCGCCGCGGAGTCCGTCGGCGTGCTTCAGATCGTCGATCATCTGATACTCGATGCCGAGCCACTCCTTTCCGCCGACCTTCGTGACCCAGAATTTGATGCCGTTGTTCCCGCCCTCGGCGAGCTTCCATTCCCAAGTCAGCTCGAAGTCCGAGTATTCCTTCTGCGAGATCAACATCCCCGCGCCCTTGCCCGCGAGGTGAATGACGCCGCCATCCTCCGTCACCCATCCGGCGCTGGGCTTGCCGCCGTTTCCATCGGTGAAATCAGCGAGCGTGAGCGTGGCGGAGTCGGCGAGCGACCATGCGGACGCGCAGAGTGAAAATGCGGCGGCGAGAAGGATGCGGGAGGCTTTCATTGAGGTGAGGGTTTGGGGTTTGGATGAAAATGCGCGCACCATTTGCAGGCGCGCGACGGGCATGGAGACTTCCGAATCTGCCCGCGCATGGCGAGAAGCAAAATGGGAGTGGCGACTTGGAAGCCGCCGCTGCCGGTATCCGCGATTGCCAAGCGTGCTCCTGCCGTGATCCACTGCGCGAGTATGTCCGTCCATCACCGAGCGTTTGCGTATTTCCGTCCGTACATTGGGCCGACTGCCGGGGCGATGCTGCTGACGCTCGTGGCAAATGCGTTCAATCTCCTGCGCCCGTGGCCGCTCGCCTTCATCGTGGACAAGCTCCTGCCCGCATCCGCATCGCCGGGCGCACACTCACTCTCGATCTGGGGCCACGATCTCGGCGCATGGAGTCTGCCAACCATCCTCGCGATCGTGTGCGGGCTCATGGTGCTCCTGCACATTCTCGCGGGAGGAATCAGCTACTTCACGAGTATCATGACGCTGCGCGTGAGCCTGCATTCGCTGCTGCGGCTGCGCACGGAGCTGTATGCGTACCTGCATTCGCTCCCGCTGAAATTCCACGACGAGCGGCGCAGCGCGGACAGCAGTTTCCGCGTGGCGTACGATTCGCAGAGCATCCAGTCGGTTTACAGCAAGTGGTTCTTCATTTTCCAAAGCACGATCACGCTCGTGGCCACGTTCGCGACGATGTGGGCATTCGACTGGCAGATCGCGCTGCTCTCGCTGCTCGTCGTGCCGTTCATGATGATGGCGATTTTCCTCTACGGGAAACGCATCCGCGAACAATCCACGGACATCGCCGAGCACGAGAGCGCCGTGCTCATGGTCGCGCAGGAGGGGCTCAGCTCGGTGAAAATGGTGCAGGCCTTCGGGCGAGAGGAGCACGAGGTCGGGCAGTTCAAGGAGCGCGCGCATGGCAGCCTCGAGGCGAATCTGCGGCTGAACGCGACCTCGATGAAAAGCGCGCTGCTGGTCGGCTCGCTCGTCGCGGCGAGCAGCGCGGCGATGTTCTACGTCGGCGCGCGGCATGTCATGGAGGGCCGGCTCACCATCGGGCAGATCTGGTACCTCTCGACACTGCTCATGATGCTCTACCAGCCGCTCGAAGCGCTCACCCACATCGCATGGGCGCTGCAGGGCGCGGCAGCGGGAGTGCAGCGGTGCTTCGAGGTGCTCGACCGCGCGAACGACGTGCCCGACGCGCCGGACGCGAAGGAACTCACGGAGACACGCGGCGACATCGTGCTGGAAAATGTCGCGTTCGGATACACGGCGGACCGTCTCATTTTGCAGAAGGTGAATGTCCGCATCGAGTCCGGGCAGACGGTCGCATTCGTCGGCGGCACGGGTGCCGGAAAAAGCACGATGCTCGCGCTGGTGCCACGCTTTTATGATCCCACGGCGGGCCGCGTGCTGCTCGATGGATGCGACCTGCGCGAGTTCACGAAGAAATCGCTGCGCAACCAGATCAGCATCGTGCTGCAGGACACTCTTCTTTTTTCCACGACCGTGCGCGAGAACATCGCGTATGGCCGGCCCGGCGCGACCGAGGAAGAAATCATCGAGGCCGCGAAGCGCGCGCAGGCGCACGACTTCATCATGGCGATGCCGGACGGCTATCGTGCGCAGGTCGGTGAGCGCGGCGGCCACCTCAGCGTCGGCCAGCGCCAGCGGCTCGGCATCGCGCGCGCATTTTTGAAAAACGCGCCAATCCTGATCCTCGACGAGCCGACCAGCGCGCTTGATCCCACGACCGAGGCCGCGATCATGCAGACGCTCGAACAGCTCATGCACGGACGCACCACGCTGATCATCACGCACCGCATCGCCACTGTGCATCGCGTGGACAAGATCGTCGTGCTCGGCGACGGCACCGTGCTGGAAGAAGGCAAAGGCCCGGAACTCGTGACACGAGGTGGCCGTTACGCGCAACTCTACCGCTCGGCGAATCTCGGGACGTAGCGGGAACTCCGCTGCGGGTGCGAATGATATGCCTCGCATAATCCGGCTACCTTGTCCAATTGCGGACCATCTGCATAGTCCCGGCACATGAATCCACTCCTCATTTTCAAACGCGCCTTCAACTCGAACCTCGGCACCATCGCCATCACCGATGCCGAGCGGACGAAGCTCGAGGCACGCGGCATATCGGAGCCCGTCGCGCAGCGATACTTCGTCTGGCGAAATGCCATGCTGCTGATGGTGATCATCGCCACGGTGCTCAGCTCCGTCTTGACCACCGTCAACGACCTGCGGGACACGGGCGAGGAGCCGAACATCCTCGAATCACTCACTGGAAAACTCACGGAAGCCGTGGACGGCGCGCTGCCCGAAGGCGCAGCCGACGCCGCGGATGCCGCCAAGGATATTGGGGGGAAGAAAACGGACGCCGCTGCCGAGGAGGAAGAAAAGCCGGTGCCGGAGCATCAGCCGAATGCCTTCGAGAAATTCACGGACATCGTGCAGTCGGCGGCGCTCTACACACTGGTGGGCTCGGCCGTCCTTGCGTTCATTTTTCGCAACAGGCCGAAGCTCTCCTTCCGCATTCTCGTGGCGGGATTTCTCTTCGGCTTCTTCGTGCCGATCGCGATCGCGCTGTGCCCTTGGAGCTGGTTTGGATTCACCAAGGAAACCATCTCCCCGATGAAGGATCCGACCGGGTTTCTGAAGACGATCGCCGAGGATGGGATTGAAGCTGCGAAGATGCTCGTCTCGCTGCTGCCCGCCGTGCTCGCGCTCATCCCCGGCGTGCTCAAGGGCTGCTTGCGCGTGAAGACGCTGCTCCCTGCTTCCACGCTGCCCGGCTGGTTCATTGTCATGACCGCGCCGCTCTATGCCTTGTTCCTGCTGGCCGTTTTCGTCGCCATCAATCAGGTCACCAATGACCCGCTGCTCATCGGTGGCGTGCTGCTGCTCGTGGCCGCACATCTCGTCTATGCCTTCCGCGCGTCGAGCTTCACCCAGCCGATCCTCGACGACGGCGGTTTCGCGCGCATGAAAAACTCCCAGCGCATGGTCACGCTGTTCACGCTCGGAGCCGTCGGCCTCGTCGTCACCTATCTCACCACACGCAGCTTCATGGGCGCGCACATCATCGGCATGAATCCGGCGAAGGCCTTCGTCACGCCTTGGGATCTCGCGGGGATGGGCATGGAAATCATCAGCCGCTCGATGTTCGTCGGCGTCCTCGGCGTGGACCTCTTCGTCCGCATTAACATGACTGCATGGAACGACGTCAAACGCCTTGCCGAACCGGGAGGCATCGGGAACTACCAGAACACGATGGACGCGATGACCAGCGCGCTGAAGTGACCCGGGGCGCACTGGTGGCGGCAGGGAAATATCCAGGCCGGATTATTTTCCCGCGATGATCAGATCGAAGCGCGCGTTGAATTCCTCCAGCGGCAGGCCGCCGTCCTCAATCGTCGCCCAGCCGTCGTAGCCCGCGCC
>JANXZI010000023.1 GCA_025355595.1 Spartobacteria bacterium | reverse complement strand
CACTTGGCGAGGCACGCCGCACGCGAGGACGGGATGCGGTGGTGCGCGCGGCCGATCGCGACGATGGGCGTGAGCGTGGGATGCGCGATGCCGAGCATGCGCGCGAGTTCGCTCTCGAAATGCAGCAGCGCGCGCGGCTCGGCAGGGTTCTGATCGAGGAATCCGAATGCGCGCCGGAGCAGATCGTACAGCTCGGGCGCGGGATGCTCGGGTTCGGTGGTCAGCTCGATCAGTTCGACAAAATACGACGCGAGCGCGACGCGGCGATGGTCGGTGCGCAGCCCGGCGCGGGCGTCGTGGAGGTCGGCTTCGCGCAACGTGTGCAGTTCGCTTTTTGCGCTGCGCGCAAAGGTGATCTCGCAGTCAAAAAAAAGATCGAGCGTGCCGGCAAAGCGGCTCTTCGGACGCAGCGCGCCCTTCACGACCGTCTTCAGGCGCCCGCAGTCGCGCGTGAACCACGTGACGATGAGGCTCGTCTCGCTGAACCGCGTCTTTCGGAGCAGGATGGCCGGGGTGGTCTGCACGTGACGGTGCATGCCGCAGTCCCCGCGCGGCGGAAAGCAGCGAGTGAACTATTTCGCGCCGCCCGCGATCTCCCACGCCTTCACGTCGGCGAGCGCGACCGATGCGCCCTTCACGACGAAGCGATAGCCGGTCTTGTCCACGTTCAGCGCGTCGTGTGCGCCGGAGAGTTTCACGCCGTTGTCCGTCTGGACGGCGACCGTCGTGCCCTGCACCTCGACGAGCATCGTGTACCACTGGCCCTGGGCGAAGGTCGCCTCGGCCTTCGCGAGCTGTGCGGGTTTGATCGCGGGGTTCTTCTTGTCGCCGTCCTTCATGATCGTCACGCCATCCTTCGCGATGTTCACGCGGAAAAGGTGGCCCGCTGCGTGATTGTAGCTCAGCGAGAGATTGTCCGTGCCGTCAAATTTGAACGAGAAGCGGATGACCGAGTCGTGGTTCTTCTGCCCGAGCGTGAGGACCGCCGCGTGGCTGTCCTCCTTTTTTTCGCTGCCCACGAGCGTGCCGCCTTTCACCTCCCATTTTCCCTTCGCGACATTCCACAGCTTTCCGAGGTCGCTGGCGGAAAAATTTTCGTCCACGGTGACAGGGCCGGGCTTCGCAAGCACGGGAGCGAGGTCGGCGGATTTTGCGCCGAATGCGGCGGCCGAGAGGGTGGCAGTGGCGAGGAGGATGCGGGTGATGTGGTTCATGGTGTATGGTCGGTTGTTTGGGGAAATTCGCGGGTGGCCGCGGGAGTCAGTCCTTGCTCGCGTGTCCAAATGAAACAGCACACGCGTCACATTTTTCCCCGCCGAAAATAGTCCAAAAATCTTCTCAAGAATTCGCCGGAGTTGGGTTATGTGTGAAGAACAAATTATGTTCCTCTCCAAAGCCAAAAAGAAATCAGCATGGGTTCAGGGCGCTCTCGAGCGTTTTGAACGTCCCCTCCTGCAATACGCCCTGAGCATCCTCCAGGATCTGGATCGTGCTCGCGATACGGTGCAGGAGACGTTTATGCGTCTGCACACGCAGGATCAGGCCGCCATCGAGGGGCATCTCTCGCAGTGGCTCTTCACCGTCTGCCGGAACTGCGCGCTGAAATCGCTGAAGAAGGAAGACCGATACATCTACGTCGATCAGGAGGAGTTCGAACATCGCAGGGTGGACAATGTGAGCCCGCTGCAAGAAATGTCGCGCCGCGAGACGGTCGAGCGCCTTATGCAGCATGTGAAGTCGCTGCCGAAAAACCAGCAGGAGGTCGTCCGCCTCCGCTTCCACGGGAGCCATTCTTACCAGGAAATCAGCCAGATCACCGGGCTGAGTGTGGGGAATGTGGGATTTATTTTGAACGCCGCCATGCGCAACCTGCGCGGAAAAATGGAACGCGACGACAAGGACGAAAAGATCATCTATCTGGCCAAACGGGCCGCATCATAGGAGTACACTGCAATGAGAGGGAGACTGACAGACCAAGACCTAACCGACTACGCGCTCAACGAACTCCCCCCGGACGAGCGCCTATACGTCGAAAGCATGCTCGGAGTTTCCGAGGAATGCCGCCACGACGTAGTCCAAATGCTCGAATTCAGCGAAATGCTGAAGGACGGCATGGAACGCGACGACTCCGAAGAGCTGACGCTGAACGCCGAGCAGCGCGCAAAAGTGCTCGATGTGCCCGCGTGGCGCTGGCGCGGGATTTTGCAGAAAGCCGCAGCGATTCTCCTGCTCTCCGCAGGCACCGCCTTCACCGCGACGCGCCCCGGATTCTGGCAAAAGAGCGGTGCCGCCGTGGACCGCCTAGCATCCGCCGGGCAGGCCGTGCAGGGCCTCGTCGCCGATGTTCACGAAAAAGGTTTTGCGCGCAGCGTCGAGGAATTCCGCAGCCGGCTCGAAAAATCTTCTGGTCATCTTGCGGAGGCCACCACCGAGTGGCAGTTCGCCGCACAGCCAGCCATCTGCACGCCGCCGGTGTGGATCGATCCGCTGCCTGAGATTGCAGAGATGTAAGACGTGCGACTGCTCCAGGCGCACTGGATTTGACGCCGTTCGACGTTCCTCGCCGAACGGCGTTTTCTTTGCCATAAGACGACTTTACCAACCTACATGACCACGACCGACAATCCGCCAACCCCAGTATTCGACGACAAGGCCGCCGCCGCTCAACTCGTGGACGCGTATCAGAAAATAACACGCGAGATGGCGAAGTTTATCGTCGGGCAGAAGGAAGTGATCGAGCAGCTCCTCATCGCCGTACTCGCCGGCGGCCACTGCCTGCTCGAAGGCGTGCCCGGCCTCGCAAAAACTGCGATGGTCCGCACGCTTTCGCAGGCGCTGAACATGGGCTTCCGCCGCATTCAGTTCACGCCGGATCTGATGCCGTCGGACATCACCGGCACCGACATCATCCAGGAATCCTCGACCGGTCACCGCCAGTTCGTCTTTCAAAAAGGCCCCATCTTCACGCAGATGCTGCTCGCGGATGAAATCAACCGCACGCCGCCGAAAACGCAGGCCGCGCTGCTTGAGGCGATGCAGGAAAAGCACGTGACCATCGGCGGCAAGACCTTCGAGCTCGATCAGCCATTCTTCGTCCTCGCTACGCAAAATCCGATCGAGCAGGAAGGCACCTACCCGCTCCCCGAGGCGCAGCGCGACCGCTTTCTTTTCCTCGTGAATGTCGGCTACCCAAGCCGCGACGAGGAGCGGCAGATCGTCATGCGCACGACCGGCACCTTCGTCTCCGAAATCCAGCCCGTGCTCAGCGGCGCGCAGATTCTTGAGCTGCAAAAAGTCGTCCGCAAAGTCCCCGTGCCGGATCACGTCATGGACTTCGTGCTCGACGTCGTCCGCATCTCGCGCCCGAACGAACCCGACGCGCCCGCATTTGTGAAAGAGCTGATCAACTGGGGTGCCGGCCCGCGCGCGTGCCAGAACCTTGTCCTCGCCGGAAAAGTGCGTGCCGTTTTGCAGGGCCGCTTCCACGTCACGCTTGATGACATCGAGGCGCTCGCGCTCCCCGTCCTGCGCCACCGCATCGTGCCGACTTTCAACGCCGAAGCCGAAGGCATCAGCGTGGACGACATCGTGCTCCGCATCCTGAAAAGCGTCCCGCGCGGCGAGGCCAAGCGCGCGCTGTAATTCCGGAATTCCGATCTTCCGCACGGCATGGCCCACGTCTCGGACTTCCTCACACCGTCCGACCTCCAGCGCATCTCGAACCTGCAGGTGTTCGCGCGTCAGGTCGTCGAGGGCTTCACCACCGGCATGCATCGGTCGCCTCACAAGGGCTTTAGCGTCGAGTTCAAGCAGCACCGGCAGTACGTGCCCGGCGACGAAATCCGCCACATTGACTGGCGCGTCTTCGCGCGCAGCGACCGCTACTACATCCGCGAATACGAGGAGGAGACGAACCTCCGCGCGACCATCATCCTCGACCGCAGCGGCTCGATGGACTACGGCGGCGGAAAAGACGGCGGCGTGAGCAAATTCGAATACGCGACAAAGCTGGCGGCGTGTCTCTCGTATCTCATGCTCCAGCAGTCGGACGGCGTCGGCCTCGTCACGTTTGACACGCAGATCCGCCGCTACATCCCGCCGCGCTCGCGCGTGAGTCACATGCGGACGATCCTCAGCGAACTCGAAGCCGGCAAGCCCGGCGGCGAGACGGAACTCGGCAAGGTCTTCCACGATCTCGTGCCGAAGCTGCACCGCCGCGGCCTGCTCATCATCATCAGCGACTGCTTCGGCGAGGTCTCAAATTTCCTGAAAGCCCTCGCGCATTTCCGCCACGCGCGGCACGAGATCCTCGTCTTCCAAATCTGGCACCCGGATGAGTTGGCGTTTCAATTCAAAGGTTGGACGCAGTTCGAGTGCATGGAGCGCGACGGCGTGAAGCACCTGCTCGACCCCGCGATCCTGAAGCAGGCCTATCTCGCAAACCTCGAAAAATTCCGCAGCGAACTCACGCGCGGCTGCCGCCGGCACAAGGTGGACCTCGTGCCGTTTACGACCGATGAGCCGTATGCGAAGGCGCTCGCGGCTTATTTGAGCAGGAGGCTGGCGCGGGGATGAAAGCGGGCGAAGCGCGCGGACACGAGGCCCTGCCGGGGGCTGAACGTCTAACATCGAACATCGAACGCCTGACTCCTAAAGTGGGTGGCAGTGAGCCGATGATCTACGACATCGAAGAACGGCTGCTCGAATATGCTGCTCGTGTCATACGGTTGGTCGAGGCATTGCAGAACCGCAAGGCTGCGACTCATGTGGGCGGACAACTCTTGCGCTCCGGCACTTCGCCATTGTCAAATCATGGCGAAGCGCAGGCGGCTGAGTCGCTGGATGACTTCATCCACAAGCTCAAAGTCTGCCTCAAGGAACTGAACGAGTCGCAGCGCTGGCTGAAGCTCATCCATCGCGTTCCTCTCCTCGACAAACCCAAAAAAGCCGAGTCGCTGCTTCAGGAAACGCGGGAGCTTTGCGCAATTTTCGCAAAGAGCATCCAAACGGCAAAACGGCGCAAACGCGACGAGGACTCCGCAAGAGTGAGGGAAGACACGCCTTTCACAGACGAAGAATGGGACCCGTGGCTGCTCGGCCCTTGGGTGTTAGAAGTTAGAAGTTCGATGTTAGATGTTAACGGTGCATCTCCCAAAGTTCAGCCACCCGCAGGGCCGGTGAAATACAGGAAGGAGGCCCGGAAAAAATGAACTTCCTCAACGCTGCCCTCCTCTTCGGCACCGCCGCCTTCGCGATCCCGCTCATCATCCACCTTTTTCACAAGAGCCGTTTCAAGATCGTGAAGTGGGGCGCGATGCACCTGCTCGAAGCGGTCCTCAAGACCAACCGCCGCCGCATCCAGATCGAGCAGTGGATCCTGCTCGCGATCCGCTGCTGCATCCCCGCGCTGCTCGCGCTCGCGATGGCGCGTCCGTTGTGGAAAGGCGCGAGTTCGCTGCTCGGCAACGCGAAGACCTCGACCGTCGTGCTGCTCGACAACAGCTACTCGATGGATGCCGCGCGCGCGGGCACGACAAGTTTCGGCATCGCGAAGGACGAGACGCTGCGCTTGCTCAATGAACTCCGCGCAGGCTCCGAGGCCCATGTGATCATGATGGGCGAGGGCGGGCGCGGGCTGCTTGATGCACCGAGCTACGACCTCTCGCGAGTCACGCAGGCGCTCACGAAATCCACCGCCGGATTCGGCTCGGCAAAAATCCCCGCCGCGCTCGACCTCGGCGCGGGTGCGCTGGAGAAAATGCACGAGAGCGCGCGGCAGGTCGTGGTGCTCACGGATTTCCAGCGCGTGAGTTTTCCAGCGACCGACGACGCGCTCATCGGGCGTGCGTTGCAGCGCATCCGCAGCCTGCCCACCGCGCCGAGTGTCACATTTTGGGACGTGGGCCAGGAGGTGAAGGAAAACGTCGCCATCGAGTCACTCGATTTTTCGCGGCTCATGGTCGGCGTCGGGCAGAAGGTGCAGATCCGTGCGAACCTTCGCAATTTCGGCGACGCCAACCATGCCGACTTGCGCGTGACTTTGAAGGTGGACGGCAAGGACAAGGCCGCCTCGCAGACACCGCTCGGCCCGCGTGCGAAGGCGCAGGTGCTCTTCACGATCACCTTCGAC
>JANXZI010000005.1 GCA_025355595.1 Spartobacteria bacterium | reverse complement strand
TCCGATCAGCACCGACTCGATAAACTTGGATTTCCGTTTTGGATCCCATGTGTGTTCCCGCTGATAATCTGGGACATAGAATTCCGGCTTCGCTCGCTCACTGTCTTCATCGACGTATTCCCCGAGGTATTTTGCAACGATGACCTCAATCGGATACTCAATGATGTTGTAATCAACGACCTTGCGGTGCTGTTCGATTTGCGCCTCTGCATCGGCCGTATTCCAGTTTGATAAATTCGGTTGTTGGTCAGGCATTTGGCGTGTTGCTATTCGCAGTGGGTGAGATGCCGACTAATCGACTTGCCTACCACTTCGCCCAAGCGCACCGGCACCGCATTTCCAACCATGCGCCCGATTGTTGCGAAGGAACACGTTCCACCAGGCTTCACGAATTGGTAACGCCTTGGGAACGACTGGAGGATGGCACCTTCGCGGAGCGAGATTGCACGGTCTTGCTCCGGGTGCCCAAACCGTCCGTTGCCGAAACCGAAGAATTGCGTGGTTATAGTAGGCGAAGGTTTGTCCCACTCCATGCGGCCATAGACGGCGGGGTAGGTCTTGCCGGTTTTCTTTTTGTGACACTTCGCGACGAGGCCGGGTGGCCAGTCGCGCCAAGTGCCGCCGGGGGTCGAGTGGCGGATGCGCCGGAGGTTTGTGGGTGAAAGGCGGCTGGCGCGATGGAGTGGGTCGGCGGGGCAGATTTCTCCGGCAGCGAGCGTCGGCAGTTTGCGGAGAACGTCGGCGACATTGCGGTGCTTAGCGGGAGTGTGCGTCGGCGGAATGAGTTCGATGGGACCGAGGCGCGAGGCGACGAGGACGAGCCGGGAACGATGCTGCGCCAGTCCGTAGTCAGGGCAATAGACGACCTGCTTTTCGGGTTCGGTGGTAAAATGGAAACCGGCGTGTGTGAGCGTGTCGAGAAAGTCGAGAAAGATGTCGTGTCGTTGAAGTTCTGGGACGTTCTCCATGCTCACGATGTCAATGTCCGCTGTCTTGATGAGGCGGGCGAAATGGTTGAGCAAAGGCCAGTCGTTCTTTTTCTCCAGAGCCTGGCCCTGAGTGTATTTCGAGAACGGTTGGCAGGGTGCGCATCCCACGAGGATGCGGATGTGTCCGGCTGGATAAAGGGCTTCAAGCGTCGTGCTGGTGAGGTCGGCTACGCTCTGATTTTTGAATTTCGCTCCGCGATTGTTGTGCTCGTAAGCGTATTCACAATCGGGATCAATGTCATAACCAGTGGCAACATTGATGCCCGCATCAAGCAGCCCATGAGTAAGGCCACCCGCACCGCAGAAAAGATCAACGGCGGTGGCAGCGACGTGAGGCGTTTTTTCGCGATAGGGGCGGCGTTTCATGATCCGGCTCGGCGCGGGACGCTGGCAGATGATTTCGGGCGGCGCAAGATTGCTGGCGATGAATTCGCGCGTCTGCCTGCGCAGGCACGTTCATGCCGCGCAATCGCAACTGGCGGGTGATCGCCATCGGGATATGCACGTCCATGTAGAAGGCGACGGCCATCAGCCGAGCCGTTCGTGCTTGAGGGCGCGAAGTCTGGACAGAAGTGCGCTTTCCGGCTGCTCGCCGTGCGAGCGTTCGGCTTGCGCGAGTTCACGGGCAAGCTCGCGGTCAATTTCGTCGCGGTGATCGAAGTAGTAAGCGAGCGCGGAGTGGATTTCCGCCAGCGTGAGGTGCGGATATTGGAGGACGATTTCCTCCGCCGACCAACCCCGGTCGAGGTAATCCGTCACGATTTGCGCGACGCGAATGCGGGGGAGCCGCTCCAGCCGGGCGGCTTCTCCATTCGCAGCGATGATGTGCGGGTAATCAAGTGCGGGCATGATGGGACGCTAGCACGCCGTTCCGGGTTTGGCTCTCGCGAAATTGCGCAGCGTGATGGCTGATTCGGCGGCAGTTTCGCAGGATGTTGGATATTGATCGCGCGTCGAGCACCGTGCATTTCTCATCGCCATGGCCTTTATCCCTGCCAGCGAGACTGCCCCGAAGTATGACGCTATCGTTGTTGGTTCCGGTGCCGCCGGTGGCATGTCCGCATACGTCACCGACGGCGGTCCCTTCGTCTCGAATCCCTAGAATCCCACGCTCACCATCCTCGCGCTCACCTGGCGCGCGTGCGACTACCGGATGGATGAGATGAAGAAAGGGAACATCGCTCAACGGAAGACGCCCGCGTTCCTTTTGCATTCTGAGCCTGACAGAATCCACCGAGCGCCGCGCTAATCGCACCGAAGCCGGCGGGGACGCCAGCGCTCCCGGCTACGCCTGCCCGCAGTATTTGAAGAGGAACATCTCGGCGTGGCCGTCGCGCAGGTAGAAGCGGATCGCGCCGTCGTGGCCGATGAGGTCCGTCTTCACCGCGCAACTCGCGCGGCGGCTGTGGATCTGGTGCAGGCCGAGGTGCGGGTCGTGGTAGATTTCACCCCACGCCTCGACGCGCAGTGCGGCGCGCGCTTTTGCCATGAGCAGTTCGGCGAGCGGGTCGTGTTCGTAGTGTTCCCAGCGCGGGTGGAACTGCGCCTCGACCGTCGCGTAATCCAGACCCATCGCCTCCTCGATGAACGGCTCGGGCATTCCCGCGTAGCTCGTCTTCACGATGGCCACGCGCACCGTCGGGTCGAAGCCCTCCCGGCGGTTCAGCCGCGAGAGCGTGTTCACGGAAAGGAGCACCGAGCCGCACGGCGGGACATCCAGCGTGATCCACACGTGGTCCACGCGATCCGGTGTGCTCGCGACTTCCAACTCTGCCTTGGCGATCGTGCCGACGACGTGTGCGTACATCGGGCCGCCGCTGGCAAAAATCTGGCAGACCCAGTCCTCGCGGGTGCGGCTCCGGTGCGCGTGGTGATTTGGCATCGCGGCTAGTCCCGCCTCGTGCCGGTCACGCTGCGTCCGCTGCGGCCCTTCACGGCCTTCTTCGGCTTTTTCTTTTTGTCGAGGTCCGTGCGGTGCTCGATCTTCGCGACGCGACCGTGCTTGAAGTACATCTCGCGCACCTTCTCCAGCATTGCGTCGCGGCGGTCGTAGAGGCGCTTGAGCTTGCGCGGCTTCACCTTCGTGAGCGCGTAGGCGGTGATGATGGGCAGCGTGATCGTCGAATCCGCGTAGCACACCACGCAGTCGGGAAGATTGTCCGGATCGATCTTGCCCCAGCTCACGGCCTCGGCGGGCGTCGCGCCGCTCAGGC
>JANXZI010000789.1 GCA_025355595.1 Spartobacteria bacterium | reverse complement strand
CAGCGCCTCGATCGCGCCTGTGTCACTCACCTGCTCCATCCCGCGGTCCTTCACGATCTGCGCAGCCCCCTTTCCGCTCGCGAACATCTCGGCGAAAACTTCCTTGCCCTGCTTCGAGCTGATCGCGCCGGCGTCAATGAGGTTCACAAGTTCATCGAGCGAATGCGCGCGGATCGGGCAGCTTGAGATCGTCTTCTCCGCCGCGGTGAGCGCACTGAGAAGATCGTTGATGATCCAGTTCGCCACGTTCTTCGGTTTCTTCGCGCCCTTCGCCGCAGTGTCGAAATACTCCGCAAGCGGTCGTTCACTCGCGAGCACGCTGGCGTCGTAGCTCGTCACTCCGTACGCCGCGACGAAGCGATCGCGTTTTTCGCCGGGCAGCTCGGGGCGCTTCGCACGCACCTCGGCCATGAAGACCGTCGTGTCCACCGGCAGCAGATCGGGATCGGGAAAGTAGCGGTAGTCGTGCGAGCTTTCCTTCGTGCGCTGGTGGCGCGTCTGGCCGGTGTCGTCGTCCCAGCCGCGCGTGCTCTGCACGAGCGTCTCGCCGCGCTCGCAGGCAGCGGTTTGCCGCTCGATCTCGTACGCGACGGCGCGGCGCACGGCGGAGATCGAATTCATGTTTTTGATTTCGATTTTCACACCGAGTTCCTTTTGGCCCTCGGGCCTGACTGAGACATTGCAATCGCAGCGCATCTGTCCCTTTTCCATGTCGGCATCGCTCACGCCGCCGTAGATGAGGATCTGCTGGAGGCTCGTGAGATAGGCGAACGCCTCCTCGGGCGACGTGATGTCCGGCTCACTCACGATCTCCATGAGCGGCGTGCCCGCGCGGTTGAAATCAATGCCGCTGTTCGTGTCGAAGTGCGTGGATTTCGCCACGTCCTCCTCGAGATGAATGCGCGTGAGGCTCACCACTTTTCCCGGCGAGACGATGCTCTTCTGCGCGTCCTTCGGATACGCGAACTCGTGCAGCGGCACGCCGCCGCCGATGCAGATCGGCAGGTCGAACTGCGTGATCTGGTAGTTCTTCGGCATGTCGGGATAGAAATAATTCTTCCGATCAAATTTGCAGGAGTCCGCGATCTTGCAGCCGAGCATGAGCCCCGCGAGCGCAGTCATTTTCAGCGCCTCGCCATTCATCACCGGCAGCGCGCCGGGATAGCCGAGGCAGACGGGGCAGGTGTGCGTGTTTGGTTCGGAGCCGTATTCGGCGGGGCAGCCGCAGAACATCTTGCTGCGCGTGTTGAGCTGGACGTGGACTTCGAGTCCGATGGTGGGAATGTAGCGGGGCATGTCGGGAAAAAATTCAGCAGGGCGGCGGCGGGGCCTGCGCCTCGCGTGGCGGCGGCGGCTCGGGCGGCTGGCCATTTTTGGAGGACTCCTTCGGCTTCGGCTGCTCCAGCGCGAAGTCGAGCGCCTTCTCAAATTCCATCTTCTCCATCAGCGCCTTGAACTCGGCGTCCGTCGCAAGCGCGAGCACCTTCTCGTGGCGGAGCAATTTAATGAAACTGCGGCTCTCAAGCAGCTTGAAGACCTCGGGATCGTTTTTCACCGCGACGAGCTTCGGGTGCTGCGCGAGCTTCTCGACGCCGGGATACGAGAGGAACCGGTCCACCGCTTCGGAACGCGAGGCCATGATGCCGAGCTTCGCGATCGTCCGGAAAACATGCGTGGCAGGAACCGCATCGTAGCGCTGGAGAAATTTTCCCGACTCGCCCTCGTCGAGTGCGGTGGTGAGTTTGGCGAAATTCCAAACGAGCGGCCCGGGATCCGGGGCTGCCTCCTCTGCGGCCACATGCTTCTCGTGGCGGTTGTCCTCGATCCGCGACTGAGCGACCGTGCCGACCGCGCGCACGAGTCCCGTCGTGATCAGGAAAAGGAGCGAACCAAACGCGACGCCGAGGATCGCTCCGAGAATTCCATAGCTCATGCGCCTGCCGATATTTTCCTGATCCGCCGTGCGCCTGAACAGCCACCGCCGAAGCCCGTGCATGCCGAGGAATGTCGCGAGGCCAACCGCCGCCCCGCCGATGATCGTCGTGACCTGCGGCGGATATTTCAAAAATGCGAAAACGGGGGCGGCGCTCGATGCGCCGTAGTACGCGGCGGCGTACGCGCACGCAATGGCCGCGAGCGTCATGAGTTGCCGCGCGATGCCCTGCTTCCAGCCACTCCAGCCGAGCGAGGCGACGCAAAGCGCCGACACACTGTAGTACGCGGTCTTGAGAAAATCTGCGCTGACGTCCATCGGGGGTCAGAGGGTGCCGCATTGCCCGCGGTGGCGCAACGCGTGATCGCACAGCACGAGCGCAGCCATCGCCTCGACCATCGGCACGGCGCGCGGGAGCACGCAGGGATCGTGGCGTCCGCGCGCCTTCAGCACCGCGGCTGCGCCGGAAATGTCCACCGTGTCCTGCGCCTGGAAAATCGTCGCCGTGGGCTTAAACGCGGTGCGGAAAAAAATCGTCTCGCCGTTGCTGATGCCGCCTTGGATTCCCCCGCTGCGGTTCGAGCGCGTGCGGACTTTCCCGGCGCGCATCTCGAATGCGTCATTGTGCTCGCTCCCCTTTTGCAAAGTACCCGCAAAGCCACTGCCGATCTCGAATCCCTTCGTCGCCGGGAGCGAGAGCATCGCCTTGGCAAGCTCGGCCTCCAGCTTGTCGAACACCGGTTCACCCCACCCCGGCGGCACGCCGCGGATCGCGCACTCGATCACGCCGCCGACGCTGTTGCCCTCACTGCGCACCTGCTTGATAAATTCGATCATCCTCACCGCCATCGCAGCGTCGGGGCAGCGCACGATGTTTGCCTCCACGTCGGAGAATTTCACCGTCTCAGGATCCACCTCTGCCACGAGCGAATGAACCGACTTCACGTACGCGACGATCTCCAGCGCGGGCGCAAATTGCGTGAGCACCTTCTTCGCGATCGCCGCCGCAGCGACGCGCCCGATCGTCTCGCGCGCCGACGCGCGTCCCCCGCCCTGCCAGTTACGGATGCCGTACTTCGCCTGGTACGTGTAGTCCGCGTGCGAAGGGCGGAACGTCGTCTCCATTTCCGAATACGACTCGGGCCGCGCGTCCTTGTTGAACACCACGACCGCGATCGGCGTGCCGATCGTCTTCCCCTCGAACACGCCGCTCAAAATCCTGCACTGATCCTCCTCCGCACGCGGCGTGACGATTTCACTCTGCCCCGGACGCCGCCGATCCAGATCGCGCTGGATGTCCGCCTCGGAAATCTCGATGCGCGGCGGGCAGCCATCCACCGTCACGCCGACCGCGCCGCCGTGTGATTCGCCGAAGGTAGAGATGCGGAAACTGTGACCGTACTGGCTGGACATGGGACGCTGAGAAATGGAGTGCGCGCCGGAGCTTGGCAAGCGGAACCAAAGCCGCGCTGGCTGCAGCGCGCTCCCATCACAAATGGAATCACCGACGGCTTGGAAACAGGCTGGATGAAAAAACTGATACCCGGCCCGCGGCGGCAGATGCCCGTTGAAAGGGCATGAAGGTTGCAGTATGCCACGCGCTCTCCGACAGCCGCCCTCACTCCTCCAACTGAATGCCCCTTTTACGACCGCATTTTTCCCCCACCATCGCCGCAAGAACCGCGCTCCTCGCCGCTGCCTTCGCTGCACTTGCGATGCTGCTTTGGTTTGTAAAATCGGACGCGACGCACGACGGCGACGCACCGGCAGGACCGGAAGTTCACACTGCGCATGCGTCATCCTTTTCACCAACGCCGTCCGCGCAGGCGCGCCCCACGCAATCGCGATCCCGGACGATCCCAGATGCTCCGCCTTCCGTGCCGCCCGTTGCGGATGCCGAAGTGATCGCGAGATTCGCCGAGTGGACGCAGCAGTATCTCCAAGCCACGCCGAAGGAACGGACGATCCTGCTGGACGGAGGCGTCGCACTTGCCCGGCAGCGGCGTGCGGTTTTCAAGGAGCTGATCCGGGCTGATCCCGAACGGGCCTTGGCCGGTGCGGTGCCGATGGTCGCGCGGCAGCAGTTGCCGCAGACGATCGTGAATCTTCTCGAGGAGCGTGTCGCCGGGCGCGCGGTGTTGCGCGTCTATCAGAGCACCCCGGCTCCCGGCGAGGCTGCCGCCGGCACCGGGCGTATCGCGGAATTCCAGGACGGCGCGACGTTTTCGGCCTACGTGCATGGACGCCGCGCGGAAAAGGTGACGTGGACGCCGGATGCCTCGCTCAATGGCGTGGCAGTGGATCGTCAACTCGCCGTCAGCGACGATCCGCTCCGCGTGCTGGAGGTCGGCGAGATTCCAGATGCGACGAAGAAGGCGGTGACGGTCTGCCCGGTGTCGGGGCTGAAGACCGCAGCGCCGAGCGACGTCGCGGGGCAGACGATCACGGAGGCCACGCCCGCGGTCGAGGTGTACGGCGAGGTCGTTTATCTCTGCAACGGCTCGCACACGATGGTGTACCGCCAGACGATCATCCAGGCCGAGGGCGGCACCGGCGGGCCGGTGACCTTCACCGGCCTGCTGCCCGCAGCGCCGACACCTTCGCTCGGTACGCTGAAGATTCTGTACATTCCCCTCACCTTCCAGGATCAGAACGCCGTGCCCGCGACCGAGGGCAAGTGCTACGACGTGATGCGCGACGTGAGCGACTACTACGCGAAGTCATCTTACGGACGCTGCACGACGCTCACGACGGTGACCCCGCCGATCCGGCTGCCGCACGACGAGGCGTGGTACGTGCAAAAGGACACCTCGAACGGCGGCGACATTGACGGCCTCGGCCTCGAGCAGACGCACGCGCGTGACGAGGCGCGGAAGATCGGCTTTGACTCGAATGACTATGACTGCGTGGTGCTGCGCCTGAATGGCGGCGCGCGACCGACGGGCGGCTGGGGCGGCGGCGGCAGCGTGTGGGTGTACGCGGACTCGGTGGGAATCGTCGCACACGAGATCGGGCACACCTTCGGGCTGGCCCACGCGAATTTCTGGGACACCGCCGGCACGAGCGCGATCGGCGCGGGCGCGAATGCGGAATACGGCGATGTCTTCGACGTGATGGGCGGCGGCGGCGTGCCGACGGACCAGTACAACGCGCAGGCGAAAAACCAAATCAAGTGGCTGCCGAACGACTACATCCAGACGATCTCGCAGAGCGGGCAGTATCGCATCCACGCGTTCGACCAGCCGAGCCTCGAACCATCGAAATACTACGCGTTGAAAATCGTGAAGGATTCGTCGCGCACGTACTGGGGCGAGTTCCGCCAGCTCTACACGGGCAACACGACGCGGCCCTGGGCGGACAAGGGGCTCATCCTCGGCTGGAATTTTCCGAGCGGCAGTGGGAGCAACATCCAGCTCATAGACACGACGCCCGGCTCGCCCTACGGCAAGGACGACTCGCCGATATCCATCGGGCGCACGTTCTCCGATTTCGAGAGCGGCATCCACATCACGACGCTCGCCGTCAGCAGCACGACTCCGAAGTATGTGGACTTCGTGGTGAACTTCGGCGCGTTCTCCGGCAACAATCCGCCGGCGCTCTCGCTCGCGTCGTCCGCCGACACGGTGCCCGTCGGCACCATCGTCACCTTCACCGCGACGGCGAGCGATGCGGATGGCGACGCGCTCGCGTATTCGTGGCAGCACTTCGGCGACACCAGCGTGCGGATCGTTTCGCCGAATGCGAACACGATCACGCGGACTTTCAGCACCGCGGGCAGCTACGTGGTGAGCTGCACGGTCTCGGACATGAAGGGCGGCACCTGCACGCGATCGAGGCTCATCACGGTCGGCAATGGCAATGCCCGATCCATCATCAGCGGTCGCGTGACCATCGGCGGCGCGGGCCTCGGAAATGTGACGATGACGGCGAACGGATCGAACGGCGTGATCACGGACAGCGACGGCTACTACTCGATTCCGAATCTCACGGCGGGCACCTACGTCGTCAGTCCCCTGCTCTACGGCGACAATTTTTCCGAGCTGTTCAACAACAGCATCACCGTCTCGCCGAATTTCTCCGGCGCGAATTTTTCCGCGAGTATTGACTCGACCGTGACGATCACCGCGACCGTGCCGACCGCGAGCGAGGCGGGGCCGGCGGCGGGGAAATTCCGGATCACACGCACCGGCGACACCGCCCTCGCACTGCCGGTGAATGTGAATACCGCGAGCGGCTCGGCGACGAAGGGCACGGACTACACGTTCAGTCCCGACTACGTGAGCAGCTCGCCGTTCAGCCAGTTCACGATCCCGGCAGGACAGGCGAGCCTCGACATCATCGTCACGCCCGTCGTGGATGGGACCGTCGAAGGCCCCGAGACGGTCACGCTGCAACTCGCCCCCGGCAATGGATACGTGCTCACCGGCAGCACCAGCGCGACCGTGACGATCAACGACAACAACACGGCCCTGCCGAAAATTTCCGTCGCCGCGACGACTCCGCGCACCGTGGAAAACTCGGGCACACCGGGCATTTTCACCGTCACACGCACGGGCGCGACGACGAATCCGCTGACCGTGAATTTCACCGTGAGCGGCACCGCGACTCCGGGCGCGGACTACACCGCACTGGGCGTCAGCGTGACGATTCCCGCAGGCGCCACGTCGGAGATGGTGAATGTGCTGCCGCTCGACGACAGCATCGCCGAGCCGACCGAGACGGTCATCCTCACGCTCATGGCAAACGCGGCATACCTCGTGGATTCCGCCGGCACCGCGGCGACGGTCTCGATCATTGATGACGATGTGCAGACCGTGAATGTCACCGCGGCGGATGCGACTGCGACGGAGGTGGACCTCACGGTGGCTGGCGCGAAGGCGGACACGGCGACATTTCTCGTCACGCGCACCGGCACGGATATTTCGCAGCCGCTCACGGTCTATTATTCCGTGTCCGGCACCAACGGCACCGGAGTGACTGCGCTGCACGGTGTGGACTACGAGGCGCTGCCGGGCGTGGTCGTGATTCCCGCGGGCGAGACGACGGCGGCGATCACGATCCTCCCGCGCTCCGACGCTCTCGGCGAGGGGGCGGAGAAAGTGCAATTCCAGCTCGGGTCCGGGCCGACAAACTACCAGCTCGGCGCGAGCAGCAGCGCGACGGTGACGATCAATGACAATGCTTCCGATGCGCCCTACGTCGGCGTGATCCAGATGACGAACGCCGCGGAGCCGAGCACGAACGGCGTCTTCCGAATCACCGCACGCGGCGCGGGCACCGGCACGATCACGGTGAACTACACCATGGGCGGCACCGCGGTCGCGGGCACGGACTACAACATCACGGGCCTCGGCTCCACGACGATCACCCTGAGCAACGGCGCGGAGGTCACGAAGGACATCAGCGTGGTGCCCGTGAACAATGCGACGGCGGATCCGCTGCGCACGATCACGATGACGATCACC
Source organism: Spartobacteria bacterium (assembly GCA_025355595.1). Lineage (GTDB taxonomy): Bacteria > Verrucomicrobiota > Verrucomicrobiia > Chthoniobacterales > Chthoniobacteraceae > SXWH01. The sequence goes on along the minus strand of JANXZI010000789.1, from coordinate 15,618 downwards.
GCAGGCGCAGCGTACCGGACTTTCGCGCCGACGGGCGCGGCGACGATGTGGCTGCGCGATGACGACCAGCCCACCGTCTATGTGGATGCACACCAGACGGGCACGCCGCCGACGATTTCGGAGAACGGAAGCGCGAGCAAATTTTACGTTTCGCGCACGGGCAGCACGGCGAGCGCGCTGACGGTGAACTACGCAATGAGCGGCACCGCGGTGAACGGCACGGACTACGCGAGCGTGACTGGAACCGCGATTATTTCGCCCGGCGCGAGCGGCGCGGATGTGACGATCACGCCGACCAACAACGCGACGTTCAGCGGCACGCGCACGATCACGCTGAACCTCACGCCGAATGGCTATGCGGCCGGGCCAAGCGCGACGATGTACCTCACCGACGACGAGACGAGCACCCAGAAGGTCGGCTTCGCCACGAGCGGCTCGACGGGCGATGAAAGCGTGACATCCGTCAGCATTCCCGTGTCGCTCACGACTCCCGCGACGGCGACGACAACGGTGGAATACTGGGCCGACACCGGCGCGCGCAGTTCCACGACGAGCAGCGGTGTGATCGCACTGCCATACTGGGTGCGCGTGGTGCGGAGTGGCACGTCGTTCGCCAGCTACTACTCGACGGATGGCACAAACTGGATCCAGCGCGGGACCACGCAGACGGTCGCGATGTCGTCCGTGAGCTGGCTTGCCGGCATCGCGGTTTCATCGGCGACCAGCGGCACATCCTGCACGGCGACGATTGACAGCGTGAGCATCACCGGACTCGACGTCGGCGCAGTGCAGGGGGCGCAGGCGAGCACGGTCGTCGGCACGCTGAGTCCGACGGGTGGTGATTCACTCTCCGGCGGCATTTTTACGATCACGGCGGGCGGGCCGGACATCAGCACGTCGAGCACCACAGACGCGTGCCGCTACCTCAATTTCCCGATTTCCAATTCGGCGAACTGCACGCTCACCGCGCGCGTCGTCTCGCTCAGCGGCGGCGCCGCCACGGCGAAGGCCGGCGTGATGATTCGCGAGACCTCCGCAAACAACGCGCGCCACGCCTCGATGTTTGCGACGCAGAGCAGCGCGGCGTACCAGATCTATCGCACGAGCGCGGGCGGCAACGCGGGCAGCAGCAGTTCGACGAACATTGTCCGGCCGTACTGGATGCGCCTCACGCGCGCCGGAAATGTGATCACGGCATTCACCTCATCGGACGGCACGGGCTTCCAGCAACTCGGCACAGCGCAGACGATCACTTTTCCGCCCGAGGTTCTCGCGGGTCTCGCCGTCAGCGCGCGCAGCGACGGGCTGCTGAGCACGGCGACATTTGACAATGTCACGATCTCCACTGTGCCGTCGCTCGCGCTGCAAGGCCGCAGCGTGGGCTTCCTGAATGCGCAGGGCAGCGACAGCGTGAGCGGCGGGATCTTCACCGTGACGGGCAGCGGCAGTGCCATCGGCGGCACCGAGGATGAATGCCACTTTCTCGCGATGCCGGTGAGCGGCGATTTCACGCTCACGGCGCGCGTCCTTGCGCAGGGCGGCACGAGCACAAATGCGCAGGCCGGAGTGATGATTCGCGAGAGCGGAAATTACCGTGCGCGCTCGACGTACGTCGGCTGCGCGGCGACGGCGTCGTCGGAATTCATCTGCCGCACGAGCACGGTGACGAATGCGCTCGGCGACGGCATTGACCACACGCTCACGAACGGCGTGCTCACTTTCAGCGCGGGCGATTTGGTGAAGAATATTGATTTCAGCATCGTCAACGACACGCTCACCGAGCCGACCGAGAACATCGTCATCACGCTGAAGAACCCGAACAACGCCGCGCTCGGGACGATCACCCAGTTCACCTACTCCATCGTGAACAACGACACGCCGCCGGTGCTGCCGTACGCGGGCTTCGCGGCAGCGGCGAGTTCCGCCTCGGAAAGTGCGGGCACCGCGACGATCTGGGTCTCGCTTAGCGCGCCCGCGACCGGGCCGGTGAGCGTGGACTACTCGGCCACCGGCGGCACCGCGGTGAACGGCACGGACTTCACGCTCGCAGCCGGGACGCTGAATTTCGCCGCTGGGGACACCGCGCTGCCGATCACGATCACGATCGATGCGAACACCACCGTGCAGGCAAACCGCACCGTCGTGCTCACGCTCACGAATCCCGCGAGCGGCCTGCTCGGCTCGCAGGACACGCATACATTCACGATCGTGGACGACGATCTGCCGGTCGTGAGCATCGTGGCGAATCAGCCGAACGCGGTCGAGGGCGGCGCATCGGGGCAGTTCACGGTGACGCGCACGGGGCCGACGACTGCATTGCTCGCGGTGAATTTCGCCGTGAGCGGCACAGCGACGTCGGCCACGGATTACGCAGCGATCGGCACCAGCGTGAATATTTCCGCAGGGCAGGCCAGCGCGGTGATCAATGTGAGTCCGGTGCAGGACGTGACGAATGAGGGCGTCGAAACGGTGATCGTCACGCTGTCGGCCAACGCGAACTACACCGTCGGCTCGCCGGGCAATGCGACGGTGAGCATCGCGGACGACGACCGGCCCGTCGTCAACATCACGGCCAACCAGCCGAATGCCGCGGAGGGCGGCGCGTCGGGTCAGTTCACGATCACGCGGAGCGGCGCGACGGGCATCGCGATCACGGTGAATCTCGCGATCTCCGGCACGGCGACGAACACGACGGACTACGCGACCCTGCCGGGCACCGTGAGCTTTGCGGCGAACCAGACGGTCGCGACGCTCAATGTGGTGCCGGTGAACGACGCGCTCACCGAGGGGCCGGAGACCGTCCTCGTTTCGCTGAACACCGGCAGCTACGACATCGGCGCGAACAGCGCGGCGACCGTCACTATCACGGACAACGACGTGCCGCCGACCATCTACATTTCGAGCCCGTCCGCGCAGGGGGCGCTCGTCGCCAGCGGCCATGGGCTGATCGTGGCTGTCACCGCGACAGATGACGGCCTGCCCTCGCCGCTCACGTACGCGTGGACGCAGTCGAGCGGGCCAGGCGTGGCAATATTTGAATCACCAGCGGCTGCGACGAGTGCGGTTACGTTCGGCGCGGACGGCGTGTATCTGCTGAAGGTGAGCGTGAGCGACGGGCAGTTCACCGTGACCGATCAGGTGACGGTGATCGTCGGCGCGGCCATCGCGCCCTCGGATTGGATCGCGCACGACCTCACGCCGTCGCTCACGCAGCGCGGGCAGTCGTGGTTTTTGAACAGCGCGTACACTCTCACCGGCATGGGCGCGGGCTACACGGGCTCGACAGACGGCGCGCATGTGGTGGTGCGGCCGGCATCCGGAAATTCCACGATCCTTGCGCGACTCACGAGCGTGACGGGCCCTGCGAGCGCGCCGCTCGCAGGCGTGACGATGCGTGACTCGGAATTCCGCGGCTCGCGACGCGCGGTGCTCGGCTACGTGCCCGGGACCGGGTTGCAGTTTCGCACGCGCACGACATCCAGCGCCACAGACAGCGTCACCACGCTCGCGGGCGTGACTTTGCCCGTGTGGCTGAAACTGGATCGCGACGCGACGACGAACAACATCACTGCGTCCTATGCCGCCGATGCCTCGGGATCGCCGGGCTCGTGGATGCAGATCGGCGCGACGACCGCGATCCCGATGGACACGATTGCAAACATCGGCATCACCGCCACGGGCACGAGCACGGCGAACGCGGCGACTGCGGTCTTTGACAACGTGACGCCGACACCCGCGGTGAGCGCCGGCGGCGCGCTGCTCGCGGAAGACGGCGGCACGAGCAATCCCACGACGGGCACCGATTCGTTCAACAGCGGCACCGGGACGTGGACGATCTCCGCAAGCGGCTCGCTCGACAGCGGCGGACATTTCGTCGGGCAGCAGTACTTCGGCGATTTCGTGATCACGGCGAAGCTCGCGTCCGCCACCTCCGGCGCGCTGAATGCTCTTTCCGGAATCATGATCCGCGAGAGCATGGACAGCGGCGGCTACGTGTTCCTGGGACGGATCCCGACGAGTTCATTCAGCGGCTACCTCTGGCGCAACTACGCGGGCGGCAGCGGCGGCGGCGTACCGAGTTTCACGCAGACCACCCGCTGGATGCGCCTCGTGCGCGAGGGAAATAACGTCACCGCGTACCACGCGCCGGACTCCGGCGGCAGCCCCGGCGTGTGGATCCAGATCGGCCAGCCGCAGACCGTCATCATGAGCACGGCGGTGCTCGCCGGCCTCGCGGTGGACAATGCCGGCGGCGGTTCAGTCCTGAACACGGCGACCTTCACGAGCCTCAACATCGTGCCGATGAACAGGGCACCGATCGTGGGCACCGGTACCATCGCGGCAAATTCGCTTTCGCCGGTCACACTCGCTGGCAGCCTGACGGACGATAATTTTCCTGCGCCGCCATCGCTCACGACTTCGTGGAGCAAGGTTTCCGGCCCGGGCAGCGTGACATTTGGAAATGCATCGCTGCCCGCGACCACTGCCACGGTGGGGGCCATCGGCACGTATGTCCTGCGGCTGCGCGCGAATGACTCCTCCGCCGAGACGTTCCGCGACATTGCGTTCAACGGATTCCTGAAGCCGTACGACATCTGGGCGTGGCAGCAGTTCGGCGCGAATTGGACGAACCCGGCCTTTGCCGACGATCAGACGGACACCGATCACGACGGCTGGAGCAACCTCGCGGAATACGCCCTCGGCACGAACCCGAACCTCGCGGGTGCCTCGCCGCTCACGAGCGATCTCGAACCAATCGCCTCCGCCAAATATTTACGAATGACGGTGTCGAAAAATCCGAACGCGACTGAAATCCAATACATCGTCGAAGCCACCAGCACGCTCACCGATCCGCCGACCTGGAGCAGCGCGGGCCTCGTGACCGAGAGCAACACATCGGCACAACTCATCGTCCGCGACAGCCAGCCCGTAGCGCCCGGCACCGCCCGCTACATGCGCCTGCGGATCGTCAAGCCGTAGGCAGCAGCACTTACAAGAATGGCGCGCATCTTTTCCGAGCCTCGCAGCAAATTGAAAGCATCCATCGTGACATCCGCGACACTCCGACAGCGCATCCCGCGAGCGCTCTGCGCCCTGATGCTATGCGCGTTGCTCGCGGGCATTTCCTCCGGCGCGGAAGGCTCGCGGAATCCGCGCTACGAGCCGGACTACGCGCGGGGTGCATTCAAGGGCGCGGGCGGCGTCACGCTGAATTACGGCTGGCTCGCGCCGCTCAATGCGAGACCGGGTGAAAAATTTCCGCTCGTGATCTGCCTGCACGACGCTTTCGGCACGACGAGGGCGAGCGGGGTGCTCGCACGCGAGACGATGCGCGCGCGGTATCCTGCATTCGTCATGGTGCCCGAGGCGGACAGGCCGTTCACATGGGCAAAGGCGGACGTAATCCGGGATGGCGGCCCGCCCTCGCAGTTGCCGCAGAAGCTGCCGCTGCTCATCGAGGCGATTCGCGCAATCATGCGGGCCGAGGCGATCGATCCAGCGCGCATTTACATCACTGGGCAATCCATGGGCGGCGTCGGAAGCTGGGGCGCGATCGCGCAGCACCCGGAGCTGTTTGCTGCCGCGGTGCCGGTGTGCGGCGTGTGGAGAATCAACGAGGTGCCGCTGATGCTGTCGGTGCCGGTGTGGGCCTTTCACGGCGAGAGGGACAGGACGATCCCCGCGCACTTTTCGCGCGACATCACCGCCGCGATCACGAAGGCCGGAGGCACGGCGAAATACACCGAGTATCCGGGCGTCGGCCACGAGAGCTGGACGAAGGCCTACGCCGAACCGGAAATGTGGCGGTGGCTTTTTGCACAGAAAAAGCGAACGGCGCGATGAACGAGGGAAGCCGGACGGAGCACCTGCATCCATGCCGGTTTCAGGGCGAAACCGGCAGTGGGTCGGGCGAGACTCGAACTCGCAACCAACGCCTTAAAAGGGCGCTGCTCTACCATTGAGCTACCGACCCGGTCTTGCCAAAGGAGCGGTGCAACTAAGGCACGGTGCCGCGTGACGCAAGCGGGAAACGAAGTAAGCCGCCCACTCCTTCAAATGACACTGGCGGCAAAAGCCGCTACCCTCCGCGTTCACGATGGCATTCCCGAAACTTTCAAAATCCGCGCGGCGGAAAATCCTTTTCCTCGTGCTGTTCGCGGCGGCGGTGTCCGGCGGCGTGTGGAAGTGGCCGGAGATCGAGACGTGGATTTTTCCGCCTCCACCGGTGATCACGACTCCGCGGCTCGCGTGCGAAGCAGTGAACGGGCGCTCGCTCTACTTCAATGGCATCGCGCTGACCTGGCTGGAGAAACTGCGGCCCGAACTGCTCACCGCGGAGGATCGCGATCCCGCAAGTGCGCGGCGGCGCGCATTCATTCAGGCGCCGCAGAACCCGAAGCTGTTCCGGCAGCTCGATCGGCAGTTCCGCTTCGATACGCTCGTGCTCGTGGGTGAGCCGAGCAATTACCAGCGGCTCCTCGATCATCTCCTCGATCCTGAGCCGGAGAAGCGCGACTTCCGCCTCGTGTACCTCGATCACTGGGCCTACATTTTCAAGCGCGACGCGGCCCGCGTGTGGCAGCCGTCCGATGGCGAACCCGTGCGTGCGCGGCTCGGAAAAATCCGCGCGCGCGATCATGCGACATTCCTCGCGATGGCTGCGGGAAAGATGCTCGCCATCCGGCAGCCGGACGTGGCGAAGCGCTGGCTCGACGAGGCAAACTCGCTCGACAGCCGCTCGATTGACGTGCTCAGCGGATTGGCGGGTTACCAGATTTCCATCGGCCGATGGGTCGAGGCGGAGTCGTTTGCCGACAGGGCGCTGGCGAGGGATGCGGAGTCCCTTCCCGCGCTCGCCGCGAAGATCGTGGCGATGCACGCGACGAAGCACCACAAGGACGCCTACCTCTTTTCCAAGCGGTTGAACACACTGCTGCCCGAGGAGCCCGTGCGGCTCTGGCAGCACGCGCAACTCGCCCACGAGGCGCAGGAAATCCCGGACGAGATCGAGGCACTCCAGCGCCTCATCACCCTGGCGCGCGACGACGGGCGGCCCGCCGCGGAATACGAATTTTACCTCGGAGAGGCACACGCCTTCGAGGCGATCAACAGCGCCGATCACGCGCCGCTCGCGCTCGAACACCTGCGCCGCGCGGTCGCGGATCCGCTGCTGCCCGCGGAGAAACGGAAATTTGCCGAGGAGCGAATCGCGACCATCCGCGAACGCGCCGGGCTGAAGTGACGCGGGGATCGTTTGCCAAATGCGGTCGCCCTGCGGAAAGTGATGACAGTCCCAGTCCAGATGCGCCTGAAGCAAATCACCGCCAGCCTGCTCGCAGCGATCGCGATCCCCGTGCATGCACGTGCGGATGAGCTGATCTCGATCCGCGGCGCGCAGGTCGCCGCTGAGCCCGTGAACGCGGCGGCGGAGCAGATCAAAAAGGACACGGGGTTGGAATTCCGCATTGTGACCGAGAGCGGGAGCAGCGGCGCCATCGCGGCCATCGGCGAGGATATCGCGGAGGTCGCGCTGCTGAGCAGGAAGATCGTACCGCAGGAGCACGCGGCCTGGCCGGACAAGGTTTTCCACGAGTCGCGATTCGGCGCGCAGGCGCTGCTCATCGTCGTCCCGCCGCAGGTGTGGGACGGCGGAGTCCATTCGCTCACGAAGGATCAGTTCCGCGACATCTACGAGGGCCGCGTGCCAAACTGGAAGGCGCTCGGCGGGCCGGATCGCAAGCTCGTATTCTACAACCGCGATGTGCGGACGAGTTCGTGGGAGATGCTGATGTTTTTCCTGTACGGCGACATCCGCAAAGCGCCGCCGAGCGGGGCCGAGATCCTCGTCGAGCCGAGCGACGTGACGAGCGCCGTGGAATTCAACGGCGGCTCGATCAGTGTGCTGGAATTCGCCGCGCCGAGGCCCGCCGCGATCCACGCGCTCGGCATCCGGCTCGCGGATGGAACGGTGATCGAGCCGACGGGGAAGAACATCGCAGCAGGCAAATACGAGCTCGCGCGGCCGCTCGTGATCGCGACTCCACGCAAGCCCGCCGGGAAAGTGCGGCGCTTTGTCGAGTTCATGCTCGGGCCGGAAGGACAGTCGTTCCTGAAAAAGACCGGGCATCTTTCCAATGCGGATCTCGCGGAGAAGTAGCCGCGCCCTCTGCGTCCGAGCCTCACAGCAGCAACCGGCACGCGGCGATCGCGGCGGCGGTCGCGATGAGGTCAGCCGTCAGCCCGACGGCGACGGCGTGGCGCGTCTGGCGGATGCCGATGCTGCCGAAGTACACCGCGAGCACGTAGAAGGTCGTCTCCGTGCTGCCGTAGATCGTCGCGGCCATGCGCGCGATCATCGAGTCCGCGCCGTGCGTCTTCACGAGGTCCACAAAGATTCCCTGCGAGGCGCTGCCGCTCAGTGGGCGCATCGCCGCGAGCGACAGCAGATCCGGCGGGAAGCCGATGAATTCGAGCGGGCTTCGCAGCATCCCGGTCACCGCCTGCACGACTCCCGCATCGCGCAGCAGGCGGATCGCGACGAGCATCGCGACGAGGAAGGGGATGATCCGCTGCGCCGTGCCGAATGCTTCCTTCGCGCCTTCGCAGAACTGCTCATACACTTTCACTCCACGCAGCGAGGCGGCGAGCGGGATGAAGGCGAGCAGGAACGGAACCGCGAGCATCGAGAGCGCGCGCAGCATGCGCAGACCGGTGCCGATGTCCGGCCAAAAAACCGCGTGCCGCCATTTCGCACCGAGCATCGCCGGAAGCGCGTCGGCACTCGCCGGCCACACGAGCGCGAAGAGCATCCACACGAACGCGAGGAGAAAGATCGCCAGCATCCAGCGTCCTGCCGCCGTGAAAGGTCGCGGCTCGAGTTTCTCCACGGCGATCTCCACATCGGGTGCGGCGCTCGTCGGCCCGGCTGCGGCGGGGTCGGGCTGGACGCGGAAAATGCGCAGCCGCGAGAGCAGGCGCGCAGCGGTGACGCCGCACGTCATCGCGATCGCCGTCGCGAGCATCGCCGGAATAACGATGTTTGACGGACTTTTTCCACCCTGCACGGCGAGGATGCTGATCGCGGTGGTCGGGATGAGTTGCAGGCTCGCGGTGTTCACAGCGAGAAAGGTCACCATGGCGTTGCTCGCGACGGTCGGGTGCGGGTTCAGCTTTTGCAGCAGCGCCATCGCGCGCAGGCCGAGCGGCGTCGCGGCGTTTCCGAGCCCGAGCATGTTGGCGGACATGTTCATCACCATCGCGCCCATCGCGGGGTGCTCGGCGGGCACGTCGGGAAAAAGCCGGCGCATCACCGGACGCAGCGCACGCGCGAGGAGTTGCACGAAGCCCGCGCGCTCCGCGAGGCGCATGATGCCGAGCCAGATCGCCATGAGCCCCACGAGCGGTAGCGCGATTTTCATCACGGCATCCGCGGCGGTAGCGAATGCGCCCTCGGTCATCTGCTCCAGCCGCCCGCTGAAGCCGCCGACGAGCACGGCGGTGAGCACGATGGCGAGCCAGATGACATTGAGCATGGCGCGGTGTATTCCAAAAGGAAGGACGAGTGGCGAGTGGCGTTCTGAGTTCCAAGTTCCAAGTTCTGAGTTCCAAGTTCAGCCCGCCGGCAGGCGCATTCCGAATTCGGATGGACGTCGCGCCATCGCTGAAACCGCTGCGCGTGGCTGAACTTGGAACTCAGAACTTGGAACTTGGAACTCGTCATCAATCACCGCGCACTGCGCTCCAATTACTGTTGTTTGCATCCCGCCGCGCTCCGGCTAGTGTCCCCGCCCTTTTCCGAAAAAACACCATGCCGATACCCAGCATCATTGATCCGGCGCGCACCGAGCGCATCGAGTTCAGTAACGACGAAATCGCACGCTACTCGCGCCATCTCATCATGCCGGAGGTGACGCTCGACGGGCAGAAAAAGCTAAAGGCCGCGAGCGTGCTGTGCATCGGCGCGGGCGGGCTGGGATCGCCGATCTTGCTCTATCTTGCGGCGGCGGGCATCGGTCGCATCGGCATCGTGGACAATGATGTCGTGGATTTTTCCAACCTCCAGCGGCAGGTGCTGCATGGCACGAAGAGCGTGGGCCGCAGCAAGTGCAAGTCGGCACGCGAGACGATCCGCGACATCAATCCGAACGTGCAGGTGGACATTTACGAGACGTATTTCACCTCGGACAACGCGCGCAAAATCGCTGAGCCGTACGACATCATCATTGATGGCACGGATAATTTTCAGACGCGCTACCTCACGAACGATCTCTGCGCCTTCACGAAAAAAGTGAACGTGTATGGCAGCATCTTCCGCTTCGACGGACAGGCGACGGTCTTTGCGCCGCACCTCGGCGGGCCGTGCTACCGCTGCATGTTTCCCGAGCCGCCGCCGCCGGGCATGGTGCCCACCTGCGCGGAGGGCGGGGTGCTCGGCGTGCTGCCGGGAATCATCGGCGTCATCCAGGCGATCGAGGCGGTGAAGCTCATCTGCGGCATCGGCGAATCACTCATCGGGCGGCTCGTGGCGTTCGATGCGCTCGCGATGAAATTCCGCGAATTCAAGCTGCGCAAGGATCCGAAATGTCCCGTGTGCAGCGCGAATCCGACGATCACAGACCTCATTGACTACGATCAGTTCTGCGGCATCCCGCAGGCGCGGGCGCGTGCGGAGGAGGACGCGCATGTGCCGCACGTGAGCGTCGAGGAATTGAACTCGAAGATCGATGGCGGCGGAAAGTTCCGCCTCGTTGATGTGCGCGAGCCGTATGAGCGCGACATCTGCGGATTGAAAAATGCGGAACTGATTCCCATGGCGCAGCTCCCGGCACGCATGAGCGAACTCGATTCTGCCGAGGACATCGTGCTCGTCTGCAAGAACGGCGCGCGCTCGGCGCACGCGGTGAAGATGCTTCAGGAAGCCGGCTTTGGCCGGGTGTGGAATGTCGCGGGCGGATTCGACGCGTGGTCGGAGCGCATCGATCCGAATTTCCCGAAATACTGAGCGGCATGGATGTGCCCATCGAACTGCTCCGCTGCCCGCTCACGGGGCAAACGCTGAGGCACGCGGATGAAAATCTGATCCGTGAAATGCAGCACCGCCAGCAGTCTGGCTCGCTGCGGAATCGCGGCGGAGAAATCGCGGAGCCGTTCGCGGACGCGCTGATCACCGCGGACGGCGCGTGGCTTTACCCGATCCGCAGCGGCATCCCAGTGATGCTCGCGGGCGAAGCAATCGAGGCTGCGGTTCGTGAGCAGTTGCGCCGCTGAGTCGGCGATGTGAGGGCGGTTTCATGTTACGTTTTCGCGACAACGTAGCGGCGGCACGATGACCTCCGGCGTGCGCCATCGGATGGAAGTTGACGGGCACGCGGGAGACGCAACCATGCGCGCCCCATGAAGGAGCGCACCATCAACGGCCCCCTGCTCTCGCGACGATTCCACCTGGTGCTCGTGCATCTCGCCGAGGCGGCGCGGCGGGATCTCGATTTCCTCGCCGCACAGCCGGCGCGGGCGATGCACTCGACTCGCACGCGGATGAAAAACCTGCGCGCGCTGCTGCTGCTGATGAAGCCGCGCATCCCCAAGCCGGAGCGCAAGGCCGTCGCCACGCTGGCGGGCGCGCTGAAAGATGCGTTCTCCGGGGAGCGCGACGCGCACGTCATCGCAGAACTGCGCGCGAAATTTTCCGGCCTGCGCGAATCTCCCGCGAAGCGAAGTGCTGCGACGCGAAACATAGCCGGGGATCGTACCGCAAAGGCGGATGCGAGCATGCTGATCCGCATGGTCGCGAAGCTCGGGCTGAACGGACTGACATGGGCCGAGGTGATCAGGGGCTATCTGCGGAGCTACCGGGCCGGACGAAAGGCGATGAAGGCGTGTGAGCGCAAGCCGGGCGCAAAGGCGTTCCACGCGTGGCGACGGCCGGTGAAAGAGCTGTTCTACCAGTCGCAGGTGCTTCAGCCGCTCGACGGGATGAAACATCGGCGCAACGCGGCGGAACGGCTGGGCGACAGGCTCGGGAAGATGAACGATCTCTATCTGATCCACGGTGTCGCGAAAAAATCCCGCGCGGCGGATTCGGTGAAGCAAATCGCAAAACTGCAGCGCGCTCGGCAGCCGGGAATCTTCAAGGCTGCGGCGAAACTCTTCGACGGACGCCCGCGGGAGATCGAGCGCGCACTGCAGCGTTGCGTGAAATTTCACCCGACGATCACCGCGCAGGCGGTCCGGCAGTCGTGAGGCTGGAAACCCTGCTTACTTTGCCGGTGCCTTCGCACGCGGCTTGAGTTTCGGGCGGACGATCCGCGGTTTCTTCCGCGTTGCTTTCACTTCGCCGAGCGCCAGGGCCATGAATTCCGACTGGCTGTCACGCTTGGGCTCGCCCTCGGCGCGCGTGACCTGTGTGTAGCCGCCCTCGGATTCGAGCTGCCATGCCCTCGTGTTGTCGGCGAGCTGCGCGCCGAGAATCTGGTTCACGATGCGTCCGCGCAGGGCGTCGTCCTCGACGGGCACGACGAGTTCCACGCGGTTGTAAAAATTCCGCGACATCCAGTCGCCGCTGCCGATGAAGACCTCCGGCTTGCCGGCATTTTCAAAATAGAAGACGCGCGAGTGTTCGAGGAAGCGCCCGACGATGCTGCGCACGGTGATGTTTTCGCTGAGGCCCGGCACGCCAGGGCGCAGGCAGCAGATGCCGCGGACGATGAGGTCCACTTTCACGCCGGCCTGCGACGCGCGGTAGAGTGCCTCGATGGTGTGCGCGTCGCTGAGGGAATTCATCTTCACGATGATGCGCGCAGTTTTTTTGCGCTGCGCATTTTCCACCTCGCGTTCGATGAGCGCCTTCACGCGCTGCACGAGATCGAACGGCGCGACGAGGAGCTTCGTCATCTGCTGGAAGCGGCCGTAGCCGGTGAGCAGGTTGAAGAGGTTCGTCGCGTCCTCGCCGATTTGCGGCGAGGCGGTGAGCAGGCTCAGGTCGGTGTAAAGGCGGGCGGTGGTCGGGTTGTAGTTACCCGTGGCGATGTGGATGTAGCGGCGCAGGCGGTCATCGTCCTTGCGCACGACGAGCGTGATTTTTCCATGCACTTTGTGGCCGACGAGACCGTACACGACATGCACGCCCGCGGCTTCGAGCCGCTTGGCCCACTCGATGTTGTTGGCCTCGTCGAAGCGCGCCTTCAGCTCGGTGACAGCGGTGACCTGCTTGCCGCTTTCGGCCGCGTGCATGAGCGCACCGACGATGCGCGCATCGCCGCCGGTGCGGTAGAGCGTCTGCTTGATCGCGAGGACATTCGGATCGCGGGCGGCCTGCTCGAGAAAATCCACGACGGTGCCGAAGCTCTCGTACGGGCTGTGGATGAGCACGTCGCGTCGGCGGATGGTGGCGAAAAGCGATGCGCGGTCGCGGACGGCGGGCGCAGTCGGCGCGAGGAACGGCGCGTCGCGCAACTCGGGCGAATGTACGCCCTCGTAGATCGCCATGAGACGCGTGGGGTTCACCGGGCCGTCAATGATGTAAAGGTCGTCCTCGGTGAGTCCGAAATTTTCGAGCAACAACTGCCAGATCGGCAGAGGGCAGGCTTCGTCCACTTCGAGCCGCACGGCCTCGCCGCGGCGACGGTTGCGCAGTTCCTCCTCGACGGCTTTCAGCAGATTCCCGGCGTCAATCTCATCCACGTACAGCTCGCTGTTGCGCGTGACGCGGAAGCACCACTGGCCGCGGATTTTTGTCCCCGGAAAAAGATCGCCGAGGTAGTGGCCGATGAGCACGGCGAGAAAGACAAAGTCCATCGCGCCATCCTCGCGCGGGAGGCGCACGAGGCGCGGCAGCACGCGCGGCACCTGCACGACGGCGAGGCGCGGGACGGTGTCGCCGTCGTGCTCGACATCGAGGCTCACGCCGATGTTCAGCGACTTGTTCAGGATGTGCGGAAACGGGTGCGCAGGATCCACCGCGAGCGGTGTGAGCACCGGGCGGATTTGCGCGCGGTAGTACTCGTCGAGCCATTTTCGATCTGCCTCCTTGAGTTCGCTGTATTCGAGGAAACGGATGCGCGAATTCGCGAGCTGCGGACGCAGTTCGCCGCGCCAGAGGCGGGACTGATCCTCGACCATGCGGCGTACGCGCTTGGTGACGGAGCGGAGGATCTCGGCGGCGGTGCGCCCGTCCATGCTGCGCTGCGCGACGTCGCTTTCCATCTGCTGCTTCAGGCCGGCGACGCGGACCTCGAAAAATTCGTCGAGGTTCGAGCTGACAATGCAGAAAAATTTCACCCGCTCGAGCAGCGGGTTGGCGGGGTTCGCGGCCTCGGCGAGGACGCGCTGGTTGAATTCCAGCCAGCTCAGTTCGCGGTTCAGGAAGTTGTCGGGTGGAAAGTCAGTCATGGCTCGTGTTCTGGATTCCGCGCCACACGGGACATGGCCACGGCAGTCCAGACTGGCAGGCGGCGCGGCGGCGGTAAAGCGCGGCAATGTGATACCATCTCTCAAAATAAAGGAGACTCATGCAGCGGAGGCGCGGAGTGCCGCAATTATAGTAGTTTTGTGTGAGCGCAGCGAGCGCGGGGATCGCTTGCAAAGAAAAGCAAGCTGCGCAGCAGCGGCACCATTCCGGCGCTCACACGTCTTGTTGCGCCGCTCTGCGGCTTTGTCAGTTGGGAACGTGGATCCCCGGGTTCCTCGCAGACTCGTCACCCGGGGCTACTGTTGTGACGGCGCTCCGCGCCTGCCTCCAATCTGTCTTCTTATTTTTGCAAAGTGGTATGACATCCAACACGCGGCCTGTAGCCGCGCCTCGTGAGAGCGCGGGCTGACTCTCGCCGAAAACCGGCCCACGCTCTTACGAGGCGCGGCTACGAGATCGCGCTCGCTTTGGCTATGCCTCGAACTTGTAGCCAAACTCACGCACGGTGCGGATGTGCCGCGGCTTGGCGGGATCCGTTTCGATCTTGTTGCGCAGTGCGTTCACGAATCGATCAATCGAGCGCGGCGTGACGGCGGCATCGTAGCCCCAGACGGTATTCATGATCAGGTCGCGGCTGAGCGCCTGGCCGGGACGGCTCGCGAGGAAGCGCAGCAGCTCGAATTCCTTCGGCGAGAGCGGCACTTCTTTGCCCGAGCGCGTGAAGGTGCGCGCGTCGCAGTCGAGGCGGCAGTCGCTGAAGGTGTAGATTTCCGAGGCGCTCCCGCGCAATTGCCGGCGCAGCAGGACCTCGGCGCGGGCGAGGAGTTCCTTGATGGAAAATGGCTTCGTCACATAGTCGTCCGCGCCGAGCTTCAGGCCGAGGACGATGTCGCTCTCCTGATCCTTCGCGGTGAGCATGAGAATGGGCATCGTGAGCTTTTCCGAGCGGATGAAGCGGCACACCTCGTAGCCGTTCACCTTCGGCAGCATCACGTCGAGCACAACGAGATCGGGCTGTCCGTCGAGCGCGGCCTTGATGCCGGCGTCGCCGTCCGTCGCGGTGATCACCTTGTAGCCCTCGAATTCAAAATTGTCCTTCAGGCCGCGGAGCATCGCGGGATCATCTTCGACAATGAGGACAGTGGCGGGGGTGTTCACGAAGAGCGCATTCTTTGGACGTTGGACGTTGGACGTTGGACGTTGGACGTTCC
>JANXZI010000737.1 GCA_025355595.1 Spartobacteria bacterium | reverse complement strand
CACCTGCACGCCGGTGATGTCCGGCACGGCATCAATCGGCAGATGAATCGCCGACCAGATGCCTGCGCCGAGCAGGCCGAACGCGGCCAGCAGCACGAGCGCGCGCTGCCGCATCGCGAATTCAAGAATCTTGTCGATCATTTGCGGGCGGATTTGGGTTTGGATGACTTGATGGCGGCGGGCTTGTCGTCCGTCTTGAGCGGCGGAACCAGCGGGTCGCCGAGACTCAGGCCGGTGAGATATTCGAGCTGTTGCCGCGCTTCGAGAGCGTCGGCCTGCGTGGAAAGCAGCGCGTCCACGGAATCGAGATACTGCTTTTGCAATTCCGTGTAAGTCGCCACAGGCAGCGCACCGAGCCGGTAATTGTCATCGCCCTTGCGCGCCGCATCGCGAAATTTTTCCGCCGCATCCGCCGGCCACTTCGCCATCTCGGCCACGAAAGTTTCGTAAGCATGCAACTGCGCCGCGACCTTCCGCTCGACATCGCGCAGCGCGACATTCAGCGACACCTCCGCCTGCGTCTCGCGCGCTTTCGCGGTCGCGATATTGCCTTCGTTGCGATTTGCCAATGGCAGCGGAACCCGGACGCCGAGTCCAAATTCCCGCTGGCGGTCGCTCGCCCTTTCGCCGCGCACGTAGGGTGCGATGGTCACTGACGGCCACCGCTCGTTTTGATGGAGCTGCACTCGCAATCCCTGCTGTTCCAATTCCGCGATGCGGGCGCGAATCTCAAAGTTGTTCTGTCGGGCGGTAGCGAGCAGGATTTCGAGCGCGGGCGGAGTCTTGAGCGGAATGGTCTTCCGCGCGACCTCGACTGGCGTGGACACCGGCAGCCCGCGCAATTGATTGAGTTCAAATTTCGCATTGCGCGCCGCGATGACCGCCTCGCTTGCCCGGCGGTTCAGCGTGAATGCGCTCGCCTCGATGATGCGCGTCTCCAGCATCGGCGCGACGCCCGCCGCATCGCGCTGCACGAGCACCGCGAGCAAATCCTGAAACCGTTTCGCCACCTCGCGCGCCGCCTCCGCCTTCTGCTGCGCCGCAAGCACCTGGTAGCCGAGCGTCCGTGCGCGCGCCGTGAGCGCCGCGCGGAATTGTTTCAGCCCGAGTTGCGCCAGTTCGATTTGCCGGTTGGCAATCGCCTTCCGCAGATTGATGCGCCCCGGAAACTCAAACGTCTGCGCGAGCGAGACCGACCACACCGCGCCATCGCCGATCTTGTTCCCGGCCAGATCATGGACGCGCTTATTGCCGAGTTCCGCGCCCAGTTCCGGGTTCGCCCACTCGCCCGCCGTCATCCGCCCTCCCTTCGCGGCGGCGATTTCAGCCTCGTAAAATTTCAGTTCGGGATTCTTGGCGACGGTCTCGATCACGAGCGTGTCGAGTGCGATGGGTTCCGCCGTGCAGAGCCCGGAGAAGAAGATGAGGAATGCACCGGCGGCAAGATTGCGCGCGCAGGAGCGGACAAGGTGAGGATGGAAATGTTTCATGGAAATGGAGTCGGTCGGTTAGTGATTGGGTTTTGCGAACACGCGCGCGAAAGCGGGGTGGCGCCACGCAGGCGCGAACGTGCGCCGCATGGACAAGTGGGAATGTCAGACCCGAACGGGACTGACTTTAGGCCGTGAGCGAAGGACCGCGCACACGAAGCGCGGTCTGGGAAACCAGGAGCCAGCCAAAGGCCCGTTCATCCGGCGGCGCGTGCTCGTAAGTCCGCAGCAGGCGCGGCTCGCGCCCCTCGCGCAGCATGGCCGTGAGGCGCACAGCCAGCGCATCGAAGAGCGGCACCCACACCGGCGCGAGCGTCTTCTGCTCCGCCGACTTCACCCACTGCCCAGCGCTCAGGGCGGAGAGATCGTGATGGTGGCGATGATGCTCCCCATCTTGCGGCGGCGCATCGTCGTCGTGGTCATCATCATCCGCGCCGCCCGGCAGTGCGTGATGCGCGCCGCCATCCGCCACACCGTCATGCTCCAGCGCCACATGCCCGGTGGCAAAGAGCCAGCCGAGCAGCGTCAAGAAAGCGAAGATGCGACGGTATGAACGCACGCCGCACCGTATCCGCGAGGTGATGCCACTCTGTCAACTGCACTCTGCATCTGAGCGCGAGGGGCTCACTCGCAGGTCATTTTTTCCCGTAGCACGTCACCTTGCCATCCACGCTCGCGACGTAGAGGCGGCCTTGCGCGACGGCCATGCCGTCCCACACGGGCGGGCTTTCGAGCTTCACCTCGCTGCCGATTTCACCTTTCGCGGTGTTCATCGCGAGGATGCTGCCGCCGCTCTTGCCGTCGAGAGCCTCGTCCTGCGCGGCGAGTTCCTTGTAAACGGCGGGATCCTTTTTCGACATCCGCTCGAAGGCGTATTCCTCGTCAATCATGTCGGGCGGGCCGCTCACGAAAATCGTGTCCTTCGCCATGCACATCGCTCGTGCGAAGACGGGCGAGTGCTGGTTCCACTGGTGCTCGACGAAGCTGCCCTTCGCATTCGCAGCGGGCGGCGGCGGCGAAGTGCCATCCGACGTTACGGGCGCACCGGCGGGCGCGGCACCACTAGCGGGCACCGCATTCTTGCCAGCGACCTTCTTGCCAGCCTTGCCTCCGAGGATGCTGGGTGCGTTGCCGGGTTTGTGAAACCACAGCGCCGCGCCGATTTTTCCTTTGCCCGTCTCGACGCCACTCATCGCGCCAAGGAGCACGCCGCCCGCGTCGTCCTTCGCGGTGCCGTTGTCGAAGCTGCACGCGAGGAGTGCGCCATTGCCGCGTGCGATGAAGTTTGCGCCGTTCGCGTGCTCGGTGATTTCGCCGACGGTGAGCGCCTTGCCCCAGATGGCGAACTGATCGAGCATGCCCGTGTAAGGCGCATCCTTGCCGTAATCGCTCACGAGCGAGCCGCCGGCGTGGCCGAGCGTGAGGCCCTGCGCGGGTTGTTTCGTGATGAGCGCATTTGCCTTTGTCTCAGCCGCGAGCTGGCCATCCACGTAAAGGCGCAGCGCCTTTTCCGCGGTGAGAACGCCGGCGACGTGGTGCCAGCCCTGATCGAGCGCACGTGCGGATTGCGCCGTCACGGTGGTCTGGTTTGCGCGAATCGAGAAGCCCGGCGCTCCGCCTTGCAGCGCCAGCGCGTAGCCGGTGACAGCACCGCCCTGCTGGCAGATGACGCCATCGGGACCATCGGGCAGAATCCACGCCTCGACGGTGAGCGCGGTGTTGGCGATCGCGATCTTGTCGCCGTCAAATTTCACACCGGGCTCCACGCGCGCGGCTTGCGCGCCGGGCTTGCCCGGCTGCCCGGCTTTCTTTTTTCCGCCACCCTGAGTCGGCACGACCGCGACATCCGGCGGTTCCTTCGATGCGGAGAAAAGCTGGTGCTCCATCGTGGTCGTCCATTTGTAATACTGCGGCAGGCGCGCGTAGCCATACACGTTCTTGTCGTCGTGGACGAGGATGCGGCCCTCGGGCGTGTA
>JANXZI010000702.1 GCA_025355595.1 Spartobacteria bacterium | reverse complement strand
TCTTCATCGCCATCACCATCTTCCTGATTCTGCTCGTGGCAGGTTTGTTGATTGCGAAGAAGGTCGCTGGGAATGGACGCTGAGGTCCTCTGCAAACAGCAACCGCAATTTGCAGGACTGAAGGTCGCTCCGTCTCCGCGGTGGTTTCCAGTGTGCGCTCGAAAGATGCAACCAGCAGACGCTGCGCCGCGATTCCTCGTGATGACCCTTTTAAGAAACGCTCTGCTCCCAATTCCGGCCCAGCGTGGGAGCCACAAGGTGCTAAAAACCGCGGTATGAAGGAATTCGAGATTTACCTGCCGAGCAGACAAAACGACGGGACGCTCGTTGCCTTGGCCGACATCGAATCAATCAAAATCAGGCTCATCGAGGCTTTCGGGGGCTACACATCCCTCCAACAGCGCAGCAAAGGTGCGTGGAAAATGGCCGGGATCACCTTCCACGATGATGTGACCATTATGCGGGTGCTCGACGATGGCTCTGCGAATTTTGACATGAAGCGGTTTAAGAAGCGTCTGGAGCGTCAGCTTAAGCAGGACACGGTGTTGATCGTCGAACGCGAGGTCAGCATGGCGTCGTGATTCGTTCCCGGCAGTTTAAGCCGTCCCACTCGATCTAAGAACGATGCGGTGAGGAAGTTCAAGTCGCCAGTCCTCATCCACGCCATGCCAGAGTATTTTGTGACGAGCCTTTAGGGCGTCTTCAATCGGGTGCTACGCTTCACTTCTCGAGCTTCTCTTTCCGACGCTCCTCTTCTTTCTTCAGGAGCTTCTCGGCAGTTTCTGTCGCCGAGTCCTCGGCTCGTTTCTCCTCGATCCTGACCGCCCGGACGGGTTTGTTCTTATGCACGATCACTTTCGTCGCAATCCTCCGTTGGCCTTCATTGGAATATTGCACGGTCACCGGGACCCCGGCCCGGATTGTCTCGGCCGCAACAGGCGCACCGTTCTCGCTCAGGTAAATGGTGGATGTGTTGCAGTTGTATTTCCGAGGAGCGCGCGAATCATCCACCTCGACGGTCAACTCGCCGGAGACGAACTCGCCGACTATTCCCGTCTCCTCCTCACCTCCGCGAACGGTACGCTTCTCCTCAACGACAATTTCGCGTCGCGGAGCCGCTCGATGCACGACCACCTTGTTCGCTATCGTCTGGTTTCCTTCCTTAGTATAATACACGGTCACCGCGATGCCGGATTTGACTGCCTCCATGGCCACGGGCGTACCGCTCTCGTCCATGTATTTAGTCTCTTTCGTTACGATGTAGGTGGCGGGTTCGGTCCCGGTCTCAGAACGAACCACGAATCGGGCAGAGCCGAATTCACTGATCGTGCCGGCGAAGCTTGGCGGAATTGTCGCCACGCGGGTCTCCTGTGCCTTCAGCGACGGAAAAGTGAGAGCGAGAATGGCCAGGGCGAATCCGATGTGTTTCAAACTACCATCATCGCAACGCGCGTTCGCACGGATGCCTGCTTCTTCTACCCGATGCCATTCAGGGAAAAACCTCATTGCCCAGGTCGCTCAAAATTCAGCGTCTCGAACTCTTGGAAGAGCGAATCGCCGTTTCTGATCGAGGGGGAAAAATCTTCAGCTCGTTTTCAATCTTCGGTTTCCACGCGTAGAGGACTTGCCGCCTCCGTTGTTGCGATGATCGAGCATGCCTCCCGTCGAAAGTGTCGGTGAAAGAAAATGCGCCCCAGCCACTTCGGTTTTGGTCAGAGACCTTTGGGCGAAACAACTGGTGCGCGTTGAATGAATCGCCGAGCCACGGGAGATGGACGTGGAAAAAACGGGCGACGCTCTAAATTCAATTTCAACGAGCGACCAAGTTCATACGCGCGGAAAGTTTTGTTCTGCGATTTCTGGTGAGCAACCCCCAGAACATGGAAACATACAAAATCCCCGCGACGAGCTACCACGATCTGAAATCCCAACTCTACTCATGGGAGAGTCATCCAAAAACCAAAATCACCACGCCGGAAGCAGACATTTCGAAAGCACTTGCGACGGCCAGGATTCAGGGGAGCAAAGCACAACAGTGCAAAGTTGATCGGATGCTGCATTACTGCCCTGCGTAACGCTGCCGGCAGCAGGTTTTGCTGGCGTACTGCATGACCGCCGCCGAAGGCCGATGCGCATGGGAGACAACTTAAAAAAGGTCTTCCAGCGATTTTGACCGCCAGAGCATTTTGATCGGTCGGGCGTGGTGAGGACTCGGCTGAAAATGTTCGCTTTTGGCGTGCGCTAAACGTCGGTGACTTCGGCAAACAGCGGGGAACGCTCAACGCTTCAAAATGGGCGATTTGGGAAGTCGGGATTGAGCGGTCGCGGGGGCTCAGGTGAAGTCAAATTTTTTTGTTCGAGCGCCCGAATTGAGCGGTGAGCGGGCAAAAGCGCCTGCTTCGATCCGCCTCTATAAACACGTTCGGATGTCGGCGGACGTGGAGAAACAAACGGAAACACGTTGTCCCTTCTGTTGTAAATCCGATCGATTTTCGGCCCGGATTTTTGCCCAACCCGTTGGTGGTGTGGGAGAGCGGGTAGAGGGAATCGAACCCTCCTATCTATTCACCCTAGGGAATCGAACTCTTTTTTAGAGCAAGTGCAAACAGCCCCGGAAACGGCTGGACAACGCTGGATGTTTGCACTTTTGTTTGCAGTGAAATGGCCTCCGTTTTTAGAAAGCCCGGCTCCCCGTTTTATTTTGCGGCGTTCACCGATGCCACGGGCCGGCGGCGGCAGAAAACCACAAAGCAGCGGAATCGGGGCGAGGCGATGGACATGGCACGAGCATTCGAGCGCACGGGCGCGAGCGGGCGAAATCGCGCGCTCACTGAGTCCATCGCGCGCTCGGTCATTTCGCAGATCGTGGAGCAGGCGACGGGCGAGCCGATTCACTTTTATACCGCGCGCGGATGGATCGAGGAGTGGCTGTCGGGGAAGGCGGGCGCAACCTCCGAGCGCACGGAAATCAAGTACCGGCAGACCGCCTCCGAGTTTCTGGCAAGCCTCGGCACGCGCGCAGAGCTTCCGATCGGCGCGGTCACACCGCGCGACGTTCGCACTTTTCGCGATGCGCTCGC
>JANXZI010000613.1 GCA_025355595.1 Spartobacteria bacterium | reverse complement strand
CCGGCGACTCGCCGGTGACCTCCGGAAACCGAAGTGGAAGCACCGCCATCTCGGCCAACGCCATTGATGCGCTCCTCGCTGGCACCGGTGCCAGCGGCCTTCTGGCACCCGGCATCGCGTCCCTCATCGGTTCTGGCACGGACCCGACATTCCAGCTCATCATGCGCGGGCTGAACCAGAAGAAGGGCATTGACCTCCTCTCGGCCCCCCGCGTGACCACCAAGCGGGGAACGATCGCAAAAATCGAAGTGATCCGCGAGTTCAAGTACCCGACGGAATTCTCCCCGCCACAGATTCCCCAGTCAACCGGCGGCAACGGCGGCGGCGGCGCAATCGGCATCCTCGGCGGTGGCGGCGGCGGCAACAACGGATCCTTCCCGGTCACTCCCACCACGCCCACCGCATTCGAGAAAAAGGATGTCGGCGTGACCCTCGAAGTGGAGCCGAATCTTCTCCCAGACGGCTACTCGATCGAAATGCGACTCGTGCCGCAGGTCGTGGAATTCGAGGGCTTCATCAACTACGGAAGCCCCATTCAGACGACCAGCACGAACCCGATCACCGGCCTCACGACGACGAACATCCTCACGCCGAACACCATCAACCAGCCCATCTTCAGCACCCGGAAGGTCGAAACAAACGTCATCGTTTACGACGGCGCGACGGTCGTGCTCGGCGGGCTCATCCGGGAGGACGTGCAGAAGGTCGAGGACAAGACGCCCATCCTCGGCGACATCCCGCTCATCGGCCGTCTGTTCCGCTCGAATGTGGACCAGCACATCAAGCGCAACCTCGTCATCTTCGTGACCGCCCGCATCGTGAACCCCGAGGGTGCGCCGGTCACTTCCATCGAGGAAACGGAGGAATCCGTGGACGCGTTGCCGCTGCCCGAGATCGCGCCGCCCCTTCTTCAGCCGGACGGGAAGACCTTCCGTCAGCTCGAGACCCGCACCACCCGCTCGTACCGGGCGATCCAGACCTCCGCACCTGCCACTGGCGGCGTCCTGAATCCGGCGGCACGGCGCTGAACGTCAGTTGGCGCGCACCTCCCTTGCCTGTCATCGGCCTCACCGGCGGCATCGCCACGGGGAAAAGCACGTTCACGAGTTGCCTGCGCGGGCATCTGCCGCTCGGGCATTTCGATTCCGACTGCTGCGTGCATGACCTGCTCGCGACGGACGATGCCGTGCGCGACGCCATCACAGCCGCATTTGGCCGCGAAGCATGCGACCGCACAGGTCGCCCCGACCGTGTGAAATTGCGGGCGCTCGTTTTCACCGACGAGAGCCGGCGGAAGACGCTGGAAGCCATCCTCCATCCTATCGTCCGCGCCCGCTGGACCGCCCTTGCCGAAACTGCGCGCGCCGGCGGGGAATGGCTGCTCATTGACATCCCGCTCCTCTACGAGACGGACGCCGGCGGGCAGTTCGACCGCGTCATCGTCGTCGCCTGCCACCGCGACACGCAGCTTTTCCGCCTCACCCGTGAGCGAGGGCTTGCGCCGGAGACGGCGATGGGAATAATGGCCGCCCAACTCGACCTGGGTGGAAAAATACAGAAAGCAGATCACGTAATTTGGAATGACAGCACCGTCCCAAACCTCGACGGACAATCCCGCCTCCTCGCAGCCTGCCTCCGGCGACACTTCGCCTGAGCCGCAGGCCATGCCGGTCGCGACCCCGTCTGCAGACACCGCACCCGCACCCGCCGCGGACTGGACTCCATCGGCGCAAGACCCCGAGGCGCCCGCCGACTCCCCCGGAGAGGCACCGCCGCGCATTCAGCAGGAAAGGCCGCCGGAATTGCAGCCGCGCGATCTGTGGGTGGAGGAACTCCACGCGCTCACGCACCGCGAACTCCTTGAGCGCGCCGACATGATGCGCCTCCGTCCGAATGCCGAGAAAAGCCGGCATTACCTCGTCTTCGATCTGCTGCGCGCCTACCACGCGCTCGGCTTCAAGCTGCTCGCGGAAGGCATCACGGAATTCATCACCAGCGACGGCTCCGGCTTCATCCGTTTTCCGCGGCACAGCTTCCGCCCCGGCCCGCAGGATCCCTTCGTCAGCTTCCAGCTCGCGAAACGGCTGAAGCTCAAGGGCGGCACCTCGTCACCGCGCGCTTCCGTCCGCCGGGCCATCGGGAAAAGTACATGATGGCCGAGGAAATCCTCACCATTGAGGGTACGCCCGTCGCGGACTGGAAGGAGCCGAAGGATTTCGAGACGCTCACCGCACGTTTCCCGGACGCACGCGTGACGCTCGACAATGGGGCGGGCAGTTCCCTCACCGCACGCGCCGTGGACCTCATCGCGCCCATCGGACGCGGACAGCGCGGCCTCCTCGTCGCACCGCCGCGAGCGGGAAAAACGATCCTCATGCAGGAACTCGCGCAGGCCGCCGTCCGCTGCAATCCCGGTCTCCACGTCATCGTGCTCCTCGTGGATGAGCGTCCCGAGGAAGTCACCGACATCCTCCGCAACGTCCATGGCGCGGAAATTTACTCCTCCACCTTCGACGAGCCCAGCACCCGCCACATCCAGGTCGCCGAGATCGTCGCCGACCGCGCGAAGCGACTCGTCGAACTCGGCAAGCACGTCCTCATTTTTCTCGACTCCATCACGCGCCTCTCGCGCGGCTACAACAACGCGCAGCCCGGCCGCGGCCGCACCATGTCCGGCGGCGTGGACACGAAGGCCTTCATCAAGCCGAAAAAATTTTTCGGCAGCGCGCGCAACACCGAGGA
>JANXZI010000609.1 GCA_025355595.1 Spartobacteria bacterium | reverse complement strand
TGGCGGGCCGCGACGTGAGCGTGACGCACGAGGCGCTCGGCACCGTGCGCGTGATGAAGACCGGCGGCATGATCGGCGAGGTCGTCGGCAAGGCCGCGAGCCTGTGCATCAAAATGGACGTGATGCCGCGTGCGATCTACGAGCGCTACTTTTCCGAGCTCCAGGAACTCATGCGCCTGCCCGGCGCCGCGCGGCGCGCGACCGTGAGCGAGACGCCCGCGCTCCCCGCGAATTACAAACCGCTGGCACCGACTGCGGGCGACACGCACGACGCGCCCGCGGGCATCGCGGTGAAATCGCTCCCCGGCCTCGCGCTTGATGACAGCCAGGCAAAGCTCACCGGCAAATGGGCCGAGGGCCACGGACTGCCGGGCTTTTACGGCGAAGGCTACCGCTATCGCGCCGCGATGGAGACGGGCGGGGCGCGGTACGAGTTTGTGATCCAAAAGCCGGGCACCTACGAGGTGCGACTGAGCTACAGCCCGCACGAGAATCGCGGGACGAAGGTGCCCGTGAGCGTCGAATCCGCCGACGGCGTGAAAAAACTGACGGTCAACGAGCGCATCCCCGCGCCGATCGAGAAGGGCTTCGTGAGCCTCGGGAAATTTCATTTTGCACCCGGCAAGCCTGCCGTCGTGATCGTCGGCGACGGCCCGGCCGATGGCAATGTCGCCATTGACGTCATCCAGCTTCTGCCCACCGAATAGCGACTGCCCGCGAACCATGAAGACGCTCCTCATTTTTTTCATACTCTCGGCCACGGTGATCGCCGAACCCGCGATCCGTCTCACGAACCGCAAGTTCCCAGACGGGTCGGGCAGTTCGCGCAACGTGGACAGTTTGAAGCGCGAGTCCGTCGAGACATTCTTCGATTCGAGCCTGCGGATGACGCACAAGGTCGTGTGCAAGCTGGATGAGCGCCTCGCGCCCGTCTCGGCGATCATGTACAATGCGAAGGGCGTGATCTATCAGAAGAGCGCCTACAAGACGGACGGCGAGGATCGCGTCATCCAGGAAGTCATTTACGGCCCGAGGGACAATCTCCTCGGCACGAAAAATTACATCTACAGCCTTCGCCCCGGTGGTGCGATCAGCGTGAGTGTGGACACGTATGACGCGAATGGAAACCTGATCCAGACGCCGCGGCTCTCGAAGTCTGGAAAACGGACCCGGTGAGCACTTCTGCGGAAAAAAAACCGCGCTTCACGCTTGACGGATTGGGCGTCTTGCAGAAGAAGTCCCGCCCCTTAATTCCAAACAATGAAAAACGCACCATTCCTTCTCTCATCGGCGCTCGCGCTGCTGGCCGTGATTCTAAGCTTCGTGAGCTTCAGCGCGTCGCAGACGAACAACAGCCTCCAGAGCGAGTTCCTCAAAAAGCAGACTGACTTTCAGGAACTCAACAACACCGTCACGCTGCAAAACCAAGAGTATCAGCGGCAGGCTGAAATCATCAACACCGGAGCCAATCTTGGCCAGAAGGTGATCGGCCCCATCGTCGGTCGCATGGGGTATGTGGCTGCGAAGAATAAGAACCAAAAATTCCGGGAGATGCTGAACGACCAGAAATTTGAGAAAGCAATCCCCAGCGACGAAGATCTGAAGAAAATTGACAAGGAGATCGAAGACAACAAGGCCAAGCAGGGTGCCGCCGGCGCTCCGGGAACACCCGCGCCGAGAACACCTGCCGCGCCCGCCGCCCCTGCCTCAGGAAACTAATCCCCAACATTCTACAAGCCATGGAAAACCAGGAACCCAAAAACCCATTCGTCTCCGTCCACACGCCGATCGCCCTCGTGGCGCTGGCGTTGTCCGTTCTCTTCTTCAGCCAAATCAAGGGCGTCGGCAATGCCACGGCCACGGTGAAGTGGCAGAGCGACAACGTGGACAAGCAGATCACCTCCTACAGGAACGCCAAGGAACAGCTCGCGAAGGGCATCGAGCAGCGCGCCCCCCAAGTCAAAGATTCGTCAGATTCGCAGACACGGTTTGCGCAGATGATCAAGAAAGTAAACGAACTGTCGAAGGGTGACGACAAGGATCCCCAGGTCAAAGACGCGAAGGAGATCATCGCCATCCTCGTGAACTCCGGCATCACCAGCATCAACGTGCCGGATGCTCCGGCTGACCCGAAAAAGGACAGCAAGTAGCCGCTCCGGGCGGACCTCGTTCGCCTGCAAGTTTCAACACGGGCTTCCCTTCGCGGGGAAGCCCGTTTTGCTTTGTGAGCACACGAGGAAACCCTACGCGCCGCGGATGAGCTGCGCGGCGCGGCGGCTGGCGCGTTCCAGCAGCGGGGCGGCCTCGGCGATCGCTTCCGCGATAGTGAGCGGACGGTCCGCGATGGGGATGAGCGCGTCGAAAACTCCCGAGGCTTCCGCCACCGCGGTGATCGCTCCGCCGAAGGCAATCACGCGCCGGCCCGCGGCGCGTGCGAGCGCGGCGACCCCCGCGGGGCCTTTGCCGTCAAGCGTCTGATCGTCTATGCGGCCCTCGCCGGTGATCACAAGATCGGCGAGGGCGACGCGTTCGCCGAGGCGGAGCGCCTCCGCGATTATGTCGAAGCCGGGGCGGATTTTTGCGCCGCAGAAAGTGAGCAGGCCGAAGCCGAGCCCGCCCGCTGCACCGGCGCCGGGGACATCGCGATGATCGCAGCCGAGTTCCGCCGCGCACACATCGGCGAGTCGCGCGAGCGCGCTGTCGAGGAATTCGACCGTCGCGGGATCCGCGCCTTTCTGCGGGCCGTACACGCGAGCCGCGCCGCGCGCGCCAAGGAGCGGATTCTGCACGTCGCATGCGGCGAGGATTTCCGGCTGCCGCAGATTCTCAGGGCGCACGATCCTCGCAAGCGATGGCAACGCGCCGGGTGTCGCGGGAAATTCGCATCCGTCGCCAGCGATGAAACGGAAGCCGAGCGCACGCGCCATCCCCACCCCGCCGTCGGTCGTCGCACTCCCGCCGATCCCGACGAGGATGCGCCGCGCACCGCATGCGATCGCGTGCGCGACGAGGATGCCCGTGCCAAACGTGTCGGCGCGGAGCGGATTGCGTTCGTGCGGCGCGACGCGGTGCAACCCGCTGGCCTCACTCATTTCCAAGACCGCGAGCTGCTCCGAAGCGAGCCACGCGTAACGCGCCACGATGGACCGCCCGAGCGCGTCCTCGCTCGCGACATTCACCCACTCCGCGCCGAGCGCGACAGCGAGCGATTCGGCAAAGCCCTCGCCGCCATCCGCGATCGGCGCGAAGTCGAGCTGCGCATCCGGCCACACGCTGCGCACCCCGCGAGCGATGGCCTCCGCGGCGGCAGGCGCGGAGAGCGAGCCTTTGAATTTGTCGGGAGCGATGAGGATGCGCACGGGGATGTTTTCAACGCCCAACGCCCAACATTCAACGCCCAACGTCCAAGGGCGGCATCAGAGCCATCGCTCCGCCGAACGCCATTATTCTTGGATGTTGGACATCAGGCGTTGGGCGTTGAACGCTTCTGCAAGATTGACTCTCCCGCGCATCGTGCACTCTCATCACGCAGTCCCTTCCCCTCCCGTGAGCGCACCCTCCACGCGACATCATCTCCGAGCCTTCAGCCTCGCCGCCGGGCTGGCGACGATCTGCGCGCTCGTGATGGTGCTGCTGTGCGCAAAGGCGGAGAATCGCTACATCCACAAATTTGCGGATGAGTTCGGCGACCTGAAATTGCAGGGTGTGGCGCTGCAGAAGACCGCATTCACGCAGCCGGATCTGTTGGTGCTCTACGGCAGCTCGGAGCTGGTTTCGCCCGTGGCGGGCAAGGCGAGCGAATTTTTCGAGCAGGGTCCGACGGGCTTCCGCGCGTTCCCCGTGGGCAAGCCGGGCGCGTCTTCGCTGACGATCATGCAGAAAATCGCGTCGCTCGGGCGCTATATCGAGGGACGCAAGGTCGCGTTCACGATTTCGCCGAGCTACTTTCTGTCGGAGGAGGTGAACCATGACTATTACGAGGGCAATTTCAGCCCGCTGCAGGCGATGGAACTCACGTTCAGCACGCACCTGAGTCCAGAGCTGAAGCGCACCGCCGCGCGCCGGATGATCCAGTACTCCGAGACGTTGGAAGGAAACTGGACGCTCGAGTTCGGCATGCGCCGGCTCGCGGGCGACACGTTTCTCGATCGCGCGCTCTACGCGGCGATCTGGCCGCTCGGCAAGCTCTCGAATGCCGTGGGCCGCGCGCAGGATCACATCGAGGCCGGGCTGCACATCGCGGAAACCATCGAGGAAAAAAACCCGAAACCACACCGGCTCGCGGGATTGAACTGGAAGGAGATTTTGCGCAAGACGAGCGTGAAGGTGAAAGCGACGCGCCCGCCCATCGCGCCGCGGCTCACGAAGCGGCCGAAGGGATCGCGCGACGCGGATTTTTTGAAAATCCTCAAGGAGGCCGACGAGTGGGAGGACTTCGAACTGCTGCTGAGCACGCTGAGGGAAATGCACACTGACGCGCTCCTGCTCTCCATGCCGCTGCACGGGCCGGATCTCGAGACGACCGGCGTCTCCGCCGAGGCCCGCAAGGCCTACGGCGTGGAGCTGAACCGGCTTGCCGGAAAATACGGCGTGCAGCTCGTGTACTTCAGCCAGTACGAGAACGATCCGACATTTTTTGCCGACGCCTCCGACCACCCCGGCGAGCGCGGCTGGATGCTCTTCAACAAGGTTCTTGACGAATTTTACCATCAGTCGCAGAAAACCAACAAATAGCGGGCAAGCGTTCCGCGATTCCCAGAACGAACCATGGCCACAGCGATCCACGACCAAGTCCTCGATGTCCTCGCACGCGTCGCCGACACGGAGGAAGTGCGGACGAACCCCGACCTCGCGCTCTACGATCTCCAGATCCTCGACTCGATGAAGACCGTGGAACTCATCGTCGCGCTCCAGCAGGAACTCAGCGTTGATATTTCCCCCGCGGAATTCGACCGCGACGCGTGGGCGACGCCGGCCAAGATGGTCGCCGACGTGGAGAAGCGGCTCGCCGCGTGATTGATTTTGCAAAGGGCTGGCTCGGCACGCATCCGCACGCGCGGCCCGTGGTGCTGGTGCTCTACTATCTCGCGATCATCGCCGTGCTCGCGGCGATGTACGGGCGCGGAAATTTTGAAACCCCGGAGTTTGTTTACGCAGAATTCTAGCCATGCACCTACTCGACAAAATTGACGGTTACGGCCGCACAAATCCTGACCGTCTCTTCCACGTCAGCGGCGACAGAAAAATGACCTATGGCGAATTGCTCGCGAAGAGCAACACCGTCGCAGCGTGGCTCGACTCGCAACTCGGCGACAAGCGCTGCCCCGTCGCGGTGCATGGACACAAGGAGCCGGAGATGTTCGTGAGCTTTCTCGCCGCGGTGAAGTCCGGCCGCCCGTATGTGCCGATTGACTACATGACGCCGCAGCAGCGGATGGAACGCGTGGTGGAAATCGCCGGAGCGGAAGTCGTGCTCACACCCGCGAGGGTCGCCGAGATTGTCGCTGCTTCCGGGGCGGTGGACTACAGGCGCAAGCCGCTCGAGACCAACGATCCTTTCTACATCCTCTTCACCAGCGGCAGCACCGGCGAGCCGAAGGGCGTGATGATCACGCTCGGCAATCTGAACCACTACCTCTCGTGGATGCACGGCGACTTGAAATTCCGCGAGTGCGGCGAGATTTTTCTGAACCACGCGCCGTTCACCTTCGACCTCTCGGTCCACGACATCTACCTCGCGCTCAGCTCGGGCAACACGATCTTCAGCCTCACCAAGGATCACATCACAAACTTGCGCGCGCTTTTCGAGGCGCTGAAGACGTGCAACGCGACGCAGTGGATGACCACGCCTTCCTTCGCGCAGATGTGCATGATCGAAAAAACCTTCAACGCGACGATGATGCCGCAGGTGCGTGCGTTCTGTTTCTGTGGCGAGACGCTCGCGCCGGAGACCGCATCGCAACTGCTCGAACGCTTCCCCGGCGTCCCGGTCTGGAACACCTACGGTCCGACCGAGGCGACGGTCGCGATGACCAAGGTGGGCATCACGCGCGAGATCATTGCGCAGTGGAATCCGCTGCCCATCGGGCGCGTCATGCCCGGCACGCGCGTCATCATCCGCGGCGAGGATGGCCAGGCCGTGCCGCCCGGCGAGCGCGGCGAGATCGTAATCGCGGGGCCGAATGTGAGCCCCGGCTACCTGAAGCGCGACGACCTCACGGCGAAGGCATTCTATCCGTATGAGGACACGCGCGCCTACCGCACTGGCGACTGGGGCCGCGACCGCGACGGCATGATTTTCTGCGAAGGCCGTATGGACAGCCAGATCAAGTTGCACGGCTACCGCATCGAACTCGGCGACCTGGAGGCGAACCTCCGCGCGCTGCCCGAGATCGCGGATGCCGTCGTGCTCCCGGTGCGAAAGGGCGAGGTGATAGACTCGCTCACCACATTCGTCGTGCTGAGCGGGCCGAAGCACGGCACGGATTTCGAGCAGGCCGCCAAGCTCAAGACGCAGCTCGCCGAGCGGCTGCCGGCCTACATGGTCCCGCGGAAGTTCCATTTTCTCGACAGCTTCCCCATGAACAACAACGGCAAGGCGGATCGGAAAAAACTCGCTGAGATGCTTTAGCCGCGCGGGCGATTTCCGATGAGCCCATTCGCGAACTGGACCTTCTTCGGATTGCTGCTGCTCTACGCAGTGCTGCCGATTATCGCGCTCGGCATCGCGCAGACGCGCATCACACGCATCGCCGCGATGGCGGGCGTCGTGCTGCTGGTCCCGTTCTTTGCCACTGTGGTCACCGGCGTGCTGTTCCCGATTCCGGAGGTGGGAATCGTCGCACCATTCCTGCAGCAGTTGCGCGAGGCTTGGCCCTTTGCGGTCATACTGCTCGTGGTGGCTGGATTTGGAAATTCGAGCGCGCGCTGGTGCTTCATCATCACGCTGCCGATCCTCGGCTTCGTCTTCGCGCATCACGACAACACAGTGCTGCGGCTCGTCGGCACGCATCTGCCGGAGGCCGGCGGCGCGGCGCTCACGCGCCCGTGGACAAACACGGCGGCAGGTGCCGAATTTTCGCCGCTCTATCTTTTTCTCCTCTGCGTCGTGTGGCAGCTCTGGGTGCCGTTCGCATTCCTGCGCTGGAAGTCGAACCGCACATTCTACGTCGCAATGCTGCTCACGCTCGTCCCACTCCTCGCGAACAGGCTCCTGCCCTTCGTCTCGCACGCAAATGTCTTCGGCTACCTCGGCATCAGCTACGTCACCTTCCGCGCGCTCGATGTGATTTTTTCCATTCGCGACGGCGTGGTGAAGACCCTCGCGCCCGGCCAGCTCTTCGCCTTCCTGTTTTTCTTCCCGACCGTTTCCTCCGGGCCGATCGATCGCTACCGGCGTTTCGGGCAGGACTGGGTGAAGACGCGCACCCGCGCCGAGTTCCTCGACGATCTCGACTTCTGCATCCAGCGCGTGATGCGCGGCTTCCTCTACAAGTTCATCATCGCCGCGCAGATTGATGCCAAGCTGCGCGTGCCGCTGCTGAAGGTCGCGGGGCTCAAGGGCTACACGGCCTACATGTATGTCTATACGATTTACCTGTTCTTCGATTTCGCGGGCTACACCGCGTTTGCCGTCGGCGTGTCGCGCCTTATGGGGATCAAATCGCCCGAAAATTTCTCGCTCCCATTCCTCGCGCGGAACATCAAGGATTTCTGGACCCGCTGGCACATCAGCCTGTCGTTCTGGTTTCGCGATCATATCTACATGCGCTTCCAGCTCGCGGCGATGAAAGGCAAGTGGTTCAAGGGCAAACACACCGCGAGCTATCTCGGGCTGTTCCTCACGTTCGGCCTCATGGGAGTCTGGCACGGGCTCACGCTGCACTACATCGCGTACGGCATGTACCACGCCCTGCTGCTCAGCGGCTACGACGTGTTCTCGCGCTGGAACAAAAAGGCGAAATTCTGGCCCGACGGCCCGTGGTGGCGCGCGCTGAATATCGTCCTCACCTTCCATGCGATTGCGCTCGGCATGTTGCTCTTCAGCGGACGCCTCACGCCTGCGCCGCCGCCACCGTACGAGGCAGTCATCGAGGAGGCGGACTACCACGTTATCTCCGGCTACGTGTGGCAGAGGGACAAGAACGTGGATTTTCTCACCGTGGACATTTACTCCGACCACATGTGGGCCGCGCGCGCGCAATGCACCCTCCCACGCCCCGACCTCCGCGAGAAGGGCTACGGCGACGGCATGATCGGCTTTCGCGCGGAACTCCCCCCGTGGCTGCGCGACGGACGCTCGCACAGCATCGAGGTGCGCGTCGTGGAAGGTTTCCGCTCCATCGGAAAACCGAAGACCATCGCGTTCCCGGACGAACCGTGGATCCGGGTGCCACTGCCGCCTGTCCCGTCCGCGGCGACACCGCGCGTGCCTGCCGAAATCAAGCGCTGATCTTTTGCCAGCCCGGCTTGTGCTCGAAGACCCAGCGGTAGTAGTCGCGCCGTGAGAGCTTCACCGCCGCCGCCTCGTCCACGACGCACTTCGCGACCGCGTGCATCTGGAGGACGCTCGCGGGATTCATCGCGGTGATCGGCCCCTCAACGGCGGCGGCTACCGCATCCGCCTTGTTCGCGCCGAACGCGAGCAGCAGCACCTCGCGCGACGCCATGATCGTCCCGACGCCCATCGTGATGCAGTGAAGCGGCACCTGCGCGAGATCGCCGCCGAAGAACCGCGCATTGTCCGCGCGCGTGCGCTCCGTGAGCGTTTTGATCCGCGTGCGCGAGGCGAGCGACGACGACGGTTCGTTGAACCCGATGTGCCCGTCCGTCCCGATGCCGAGCAACTGCAAATCAATCCCGCCCGCCGCAACAATCGCCGCCTCGTAGCGCGCGCACTCCGCGGGAATGTCACGCGCCATGCCATCCGGGATGTGCGTGCGCCGCGCGTCCACATTCACATGGCGGAAAAAATGCTCCGCCATGAACGCGCGGTAGCTCTGCGGATGCCCCGCAGTCAGCCCGACGTATTCGTCGAGATTGAACGTGGTGACCCTTGAAAAATCGAGCCCGTCCTCCCGGTGCATGCGGATGAGTTCCCGATACGTGCCCAGCGGCGTGCTGCCCGTCGCTAGCCC
>JANXZI010000400.1 GCA_025355595.1 Spartobacteria bacterium | reverse complement strand
CGTTCGCGCGCAGACGTCCGCCGGGTGCTGCGCGGGACGCGCCGCACGGCAGGCGGGACGCCACCCTACCCGAGGCACACCATCCGCATGGCCACGCGTCTCGTGAATTTCAAACGACGGCGTCATTTCCATGAGTAGGTGAAGCTGCGCTTGCCCGGCTCGGCGGGTTCTTCGGTAACGGTCACGCCGTCGGGATGCGCGACGGGGAAACTTTTCAGCACCGCGTCATCCGCGGACATCGTGCGGCGCAGACCGTTTTCAGTGCCGATGATTCGCTCTTCCACCCGCACACCGCCGACGCTGAGCAGGAATGTCGGCACGCCCTGCGCGTCGAGACGGTAGCCATCGAAATGCACATCGCTCGTGCTCGCCGATGGCACAGGCCATTTCACGATCGCATCGCCGAGCGGCTTCTCGAACGGCGCGAACCGCGAGAACCACGTGTTGTAGGCGTCGAAGAACTTGCCCTTCCACGCGAGCGCAGGCCGCGCGCCTTTCCCGTCGTAAGCAAAGTGTACGCCGCTCGAAAATCCGACGAGAATCGCGTGCGTGCCGACGCCTTCCATGAACGTGCGCTGCACGATCGGTCGATCCTTCGGGATGAGCTCGAACGCGCCGTTCGCCGTCACCGGAAATCCCTCCGGATCACCGTTCGCGCTCTTTGCAAACGAGTAGATGGACGCGATCTGTT
This sequence comes from Spartobacteria bacterium, assembly GCA_025355595.1. Lineage (GTDB taxonomy): Bacteria > Verrucomicrobiota > Verrucomicrobiia > Chthoniobacterales > Chthoniobacteraceae > SXWH01. The sequence goes on along the minus strand of JANXZI010000400.1, from coordinate 6,215 downwards.
TGTCCGTGTCGCCGCCGAGGATGTCGCGGTTCGCCGCTTTTCCCTCGGGCCAGAACGACGGCATCAGCGTGCCCGCGCGATACGCCGCCGGATTCACGACATACTCGCGGAGCCAGCCGGGCTGGATGCGCTGGCCGAGATTGCTGAGGTCGAGCCCCTGGATGCCGAGCGAAGCCTTGTCGCCCCAGCGATGGCACGTGATGCAGCCAAGCCCGCCGAGCGTACCCGTGAGCTTGCGTCCCGCCGTGTCGTCGCCGCCGGGCAGCGGCGCTTCCTTTTTCTCGTCCGCCTTCGCAAGCAGCGCGCCGAGCGATGCAGTCGCTGCGCCGTAAACCGGCATTTTCGTCTGCAAATACGGCCGCACGCGGAACTCGCCCGTGAGCACCTTCGCGAGCCACTCGGGCTGGAGTTTGCGGCCCACGCCGGTGAGCGGCGGCGGATATTTGCCGGTGTCGCCGAGGTTGTGGTCGCCGAGGAAATACGCCTTCCGCGCCAGGTCCGGGCCGCCGCGTCCGTCGCGGTCATGGCACGCGAGACAGTTCAGTGACTCGAGCGTGAGCGTCACGAACTGCGGGGGCGTCGCGTGCTCGCCCCGCTTGGTCAGGAAAAGTGAAAGCGCCTCGCGCTGAGCCGCGGAGAGATCGTAGCGCGGGAAGGCAGACTCGTTGCGCGCAGGCCCGCCGAACGGCGCTGCCGCCAGGCAGCCGCCCTCGAATCTTTTCAGCGGCACCGGTTTCGCGGCCACGTCCTTCGGCAAGTCATGGCACGCCGCGCATCGCCGCGCTGCGACGATGCCGCGCCCGCGATCCGCCAGCGCCTTGTCCGCGGTGAACGCCGGAATCTTCGGCGCGATCGAGCCATCGCTGCCCTCGAAATTCAGCAGCCAGCCCGCGATGTCCACGGCGTCCTGCTCGTCCATCGCGATGCGCGGCATGCGACCGTCGGCGCGCGCCTTCAGCGGATCGCGGATGAACTCCGCCAACGTCGCGAGCACATATTTTTCCACGAGGTTCGGAAAGGCCACGGAGCGATGCGTAAAATCCGCAGTCTTTGGCGCACCTTCCGGCGGCGTAAATTCCTTCCCCGGCGCATGGCACGCGACGCAGCCGATCGTGTGAAAAAGTTCGCCGCCGCGCGCCGCGTTCACATGACCGATCTTCTTCGGCTTCGCGACTGCCTTCGGCAGCTTCAGCGCGCCGAGGTAATTCAGCACCGCCTCTATGTCACCGGGTGCCAGCAACTGCGGCATCGTCGTCCCCTCGTGCGCGTCGGATGGGTTCCCGAGAAACTTCCGCAGCCAATCCGCCTGCACGCGCTGCGTCACGCCGCTGAGTTCCGCGCCCCGCCGCGCCGGGAGACCGGTCTCGCCGCCGTGGCAATTCATGCAGCCGAGTTCATTGAACAGCAGCCGTCCGCCCTCCGTCGCCGGCTCCACTGCGTGGAACCGATCAAAACCCACGACCAGCGGCTCGGCGTGAAGTATCACCGTGTGCAGCATCACGAAAAAAAAGGTGCCGATGGCCGGTCGCACCGCACGCGAAAAGCGTCCTGAAAGGACGAAGGAAATTAGCCGGTGGTCGAGCGAACGCAGCGAGCGAACACCACCGGATCGTGCAGTAAAACGGATGCGCCCCGGCAGGGGCGCAGGAATCGCCGGCGCATCCCCCGCCCCTGCCGGGGCGGATTCCGATAGGAAACTAAAACCGGTGGTTTTCGCTTCGCTCGACCACCGGCTAATTTCCATTCGCCCTCCGGGCGATGAAGCCGCTCCGCCAGTCACGCCAATCTTGTTCGCCGCACTTCGCATCACGCCGTCTCCGCGAGGCATTTCCCGACGTAGGCGCGCGACTTGTTGATCGCGGCGGTGATCTCCGCAGCCGTCGGCAAAATCGGAATGCCGCGCGGCGTCGGGTGCATGAAGATTTCCACGAAGCCCGTGTAGCCGATGTCGCGCAGCGCCCTGACGACGAGGCGGTAGTCCAGCGAGCCGCCGAAGCCGGGCATCTGCTGCATTTCGATTTCCTTGCTCGTCTTTTTCATCATGCCCTCGGAGTGCTCCTGAAAATACATGAACGGAATCTGCTTCGCGCCGAGATCGCGGAGCAGCTTTGGAATGTCGTCCGCCCAGCGGAAAAGATGATGCGGCGCGAAGGCGATGCCCAGATTCGCCGAGCGGTTGAACTCCGCGAAGTAGCGCAGCGAGTCCGGGTGATAGATCGCCTGGCCGACGTGATTCTCGATGGCGATCGTGATGCCGAGTTCCTCCGCCTTCGCGACGTGCGGCTTCATTTGCTCAAGGAATATCCTCACGGCCTCCTTCGCCGCGTCGCCCTCGGGATCCTTCGGCCCCTTGCTACCGGTGACAATGATTTTGCCGCCGAGCTTCTTCACCCACGCCATTTCATCCGCAAGCCCGAATGGCCCGAGCGGATACCGCGTGCTCACCCCGAGCTTCGTGCCGTGCTTTTTTAGCAGCACTGCAAATGCATCGTCGCCCATCTCGGTGATCTGTTCGCGCTCGTTGCCATGCACTTTGCACCAGATGTCCACCGCCTCGCAGCCGGCCTTCGTGGCTTCGGGCAGGATGTCCGCGAGCGGCATCTCGCCGTACATCGCGGAGGAGAGGACGTAGCGCAGCCGGAATGGATCTGCTGCCAATGCGGGCGTTGCCGCCGCGGCTGCGAGCGTCTGGAGGAATGTTCGGCGGTTCATCGTTAGTGAAAGCTCTGTGTTGAAAGTGGTGCGCCTATTTTCCGCACGAAGCGTCGAGCATCGCAATCCACGGGCCGACGTAGTGCCCGTTGTCGTGGAAGGTGCGCCCGCTCACCATGTGACGATCGATCACGCATGGCTCGTTCACATAGATGCCGCCGCACACTTCGAGGTCATACTTGCACTTCGCCACCGTCGCCATGCGCAAGCCCTTCACGATACCCGCGCGCGCGGGAATCTCGACGCCGTGGCACACGCTGGCCATCGGCTTCTTGTTTTCCCAAAACCACCGCGTGATGCGCAGCAGGTCCTCGTCCTCGCGGATGTATTCCGGCGCGCGGCCGCCGCTGAAAAATATGCCCGCATATTCCTCGGGCTTGATGTCCTTGAACGCGATGTCCGCATCAATCGTGTAGCCCTCCCACTCCTTCGTGATCGTCCAGCCGGGCTTCACCTCGTGCAGCACCATTTGGTATTTCCGCTTTTCCGGCGCGGCGACGATGGGCTGGTATCCGCCCTCGATGAGACGGTAATACGGGTAGAGCGTATCCACGGTCTCCGTGGCATCGCCGACGATGACGAGGACTTTGGGTTTCTGTGTGCTCATGCGAGTTGGATGGTTGGTTTGGCAGAGGTCATTTCAGCCCCATGAGGTGCTTCAGGATGTAAAGTTCGAGTGCCTCGTAGTCGCGCGCGTCTCGGAACTGCTGCACGAGTTTCGCGTCGAGCTCGCGCACCTTTTCCACGAGGTGCAGGAAAAGCTCGCGGCTGTTTTTCAGATGATCGGTGACCGGGCAGCCGCGCTGCGTGCGCATCGCTTTCACATCGAGACCGATGAACTCGCCGCGCTGGCCGTAGCCCGCTTCCTCCAGCACGCGCACCTGATTGAAACCGACGCGCAGATTTGCGCCGCCGAAGTTTTTGTCCTGATCGTATTTGATGCCGTTCTGGTCGTTCAGATGGACGCTGGCGAGCTTGTCGTGCGCGAGCGCGAAGGCCATCTCGTCGCTCGGATCGAGGCCCGCGAGCAGGGCGTGCGCGCTCTCGATGAGACCCTTCACGCGCTGGTGATCCTTCGATGCAAACGAGAGCGCGATCGCGTGGCCGATGGTCGGCACGTAGGCTTGGTCGGTGGGCTCGTTCGGCTTCGGCTCGATCCAGATTTCGACGGCAGAATCGTAGTCGAGGATCGCATTCACCGTTTCCAGAATCCGCTGATACGCGAGCCGCGCATCCTTCGCCTCGCGCACGTAGCTGCCCTCGCGCGCGAGCCAGAGGACGATCGCGTTGCAGCCGATTTCGCGTGCAATATCCACGGCTTTCTTCGTGCGATCCCACGCATAGGCGCGATCGGTGGCGCTGTTCGAGGTGTAGCAGCCGTCGGTCGTCTGTTCCGCGAACCATAGCCGCGGCGCGACGAATTCCGGCGTGAGTCCCTGGTTGCCGAGCATCGCCTTCACATCCGCTGCTTTTTTCGCGATCTGCGCGGGCGAAAGCGCGTCCATTCCCGGCACCACATCATCGTCGTGAAACTGAACGCCCTCGAAGCCGAGCGGACGGTAGAGCGCGAATTTCTCCTCGTGCGGAAATGCCTTGCGCGTCTCGCCGCCGAATGGGTCCGCGCCCTCGCTGATGTTCCAGGGGCCGAATGAAAAGCGATATTGCGTGGGTGTGGTGTTGCTCATGTGCAGACGTGGTTTCGCAAAGCGTGGCGGGCGGGGATTCTGAGAGCACGCACCAAAAGTATGATCGCTCATCTGACCAGAGGCGCGCGGCGGGACACTCGCACCCTCGGAGCGGCAAGATTCCTGTCGCCGTGCGCGAAGGGCGCCGCAGACGCACCACGCCTCGGACAGGGGGCTCGTCGCATCCACCGCATTGCCGAAAAGCATGGCATCTCCGATGCGTGCTCGGCTCGGCTACAGGAATGTCGCCGCTCCCAGTGCGCGCCCCCGCTTGCCAGCAAGCGCAGGATGAAGCTTGCGAGTGGGAACGCGCCCGCTTTCGATCCACGCTCACAGCGATGGGAACTGCTCGCGCCTTACTTTCCGCTCTCATTTTCGGGTGTAAGCCAACGCGCTTTCATCTCGCGGTGCTGGCCGTGCCGTTGGATTTCTACCTGCGGCTGACCGGCGCGGGCGGAAAATTGCTTCGCGGTGAAATCCCTCTCACCGATAAAGTGCCGAGCCTGACAAAATGAACCGCCGAACTTTCCTCTCCAGCACGGGCGCGGCGCTGGCCGCCGCCGCACTCCCGTCGCTCACCACTTTCGCGGCGGACGCGACGGACGCCTTCGATGTCGTCGTCTATGGCGGCGTGCCGTGCGGTATTGCCGCGGCCATCGCGGCGGCGCGCGAGGGCGCGAGCGTGCTGCTCATCGAGCCGACGAAGCACGTCGGCGGGCTGAACACGAGCGGGCTGAACACCGCCGAAACCGAGCACATGCTGAAGTGGACTTTCGGCGGCATCGCGCGCGAATTTTACGATCGGCTCGGGCAGCACTACGGCATGAAGGGGCCGGCTTATTACTTCGAGTCGGGTGTCGCGGAGAAGGTGTTCAACGAAATGCTCGCCGAGGCAAAAGTGCCGGTGCGCTTCGGCCTGCGCGTGGAAAAAGCGGAGAAGGACGGGGCGCGCATTCGGCGCATCGTTCTCTCGGACGGCTCCAGCGTGGCGGCGAAAGTTTTCGTGGATGCGGGCTACGAGGGCGACCTGATGGCTCGCGCAGGCGTGAGCTACGCGATCGGGCGCGAGAGTCGCGAGGAATTTGACGAGGAAGCCGCGGGCGTCCGCTTCGACCAGACGCCGCGCCAGGCCGCGACCGTGGATGAAAACGGAAAGCTGCTCCCCGGAATCAGCGGCTGGGCGCGCGACCTGAAGGAAGGCGCGGCGCATCGCGGCGTGATGAATTACAACTGGCGCCTCTGCTTTTCCAACGACCCCGAGAAGCGCGTGCCGATTCCCGAACCCGCGCACTATGATCGTACGCGCTACCGTCTGCTCGTAAACTGGCTGCGCGAAAAGGCCGCGCTGAAGGAGGGCGTGAAGCTCACGGACATCATTGATCTCTACTCGCACGCGCCGGGCCGGAAGGACAAGAAGGAGGTGAACAACAAGCAGGCCGCGGTGATTTCCGTCGGCCACTTTGGCGGGCAGTTTGATTATCCCGATGCCGACTACGCCACGCGCGACCGCATCGTCGCCGACCACACGGACTACACGCTCGGCCTTTTCCATTTCCTCGCGACGGACGAATCCGTGCCGGAAAAGCTGCGCGCCGAGACGAAGCAGTGGGGTCTGCACAAGGAGGAATTCGCCGACAACGGCAACTGGCCCTACCAGCCCTACGTGCGCGAGGCGCGGCGGATGCGCGGTGCGTTTGTCATCACGCAGCGCGACGTGCAGGAGCACCGCCACAAGCTGGATGCCATCGCCGTCGGCAGCCATTTTATTGATTCGCACCACGTTCAGCGGCTCGCGCTTTCGCCGACGGAGTTTGTGAA
>JANXZI010000498.1 GCA_025355595.1 Spartobacteria bacterium | reverse complement strand
CGCCGAAACCGCCAGCCGCGCGTGGCCGGTGAAATGATTGCCGGAAAAATTGCAGCGCTCGTTTGGCTTCGCGCCGGTGTTGTCAATGCTCGCGACGGCGATAGCGACATTGTCCACATGCGCGTTCTGGAGATCGACCATTGTGCGCCCGCCCGCGGTGAGTTCGCCGGACGGGATCACCTTGCCCTCCATCGGCGCAGTGACGCTGATGCGCGCATTGCGTTTGCCCTCCGCGAGCGCCGGACGCCCCGCCACGAGCAGCGCGCCGCCGCGCTCAAGTTTGATCACGCGCTCGGCTGCCGCCGTCGCGCAAAGCTGGATTCCCATGTCATCGGTCGCGCCCTGCGCGTGCATCTTCAGGCTGCCGTGGATTTCGAGCGCGCCGTTCACCGTGAGTGTGCGTTTCCCGAGGCCGCCTTGGAACGCGAAGTTGGAATTCGGATCGAGGATGAGCGATTTGCACGTCGGCGCATCAGCATCGTTGCGATCAAAGAGCACGATGTCCCGCGCGCCGATCACGGCTTCGTCCTCCGCCCCGGGAACCGCGCCACCGCGCCAAGTCGCGGCATCGCTCCACCGCCCGCCGCCGAGACCGTTCGAGTGGATCTCCTTCGCGCCTGCGCCGCTCGCGAGACACAGCCACGCAAACACGATGATCAAGACATGCGTGAATCTGGAGTCTGTCATCAAGTGCGAAAGTATCATTTTGGGGCCAGTCGCAACCGTCCCGGAGGCTCTCTGGAATCCCGGAGGGATGGCGGAAATTAGCCGGTGGTCGAGCGAGGCACGAGCGAACACCACCGGATCAGGCCGCAAAACGGAAGCACCCCGGAAGGGGTGCCGGAAGGGGCTCAAGCATTCCCGGCGCACCCGCCGGGGCGCATGTTCGTGGGGTACGTGATCCGGTGGTGTTCGCTCGCCAAGCTCGCTCGACCACCGGCTGATTTCCATGACGCCTCCGGCGTGGAAAAGCGCATGCCGGGTTTCAGGAAATATTTTCATTCGACCTCCGGTGCCTCGATGAAGCTGCGCAGCGTGTCGCTCTGCCGGTCGCTCACGGGCAGGATTTTTAGACCATCAATCCGCAGCGTGCCATACGAATTCCAGAATACGATCTTCACCGTGCCATCCTGCGCCTGCGGCACGCGGAGACGCGTCGCCATTTTCCGCCATTGGCCGTAGGTGCGTTGCAGATGAATGGTCGAGCTGTCCGACGGCGCCTTGCTCGTGCCATCTGCGCCGGGCCACATCGTCACGGTGGCGTAATTCCACGCGCTCACCTCGCGGCTGCACATCTGCTCGCGATACCAGAATTCCACCCAGCATGTCCCGCCCGGCGGCAGGTTTTTCAGTTCCTTCGCCACGGTGAAGCCGGTGCCGTTTTTCATGTAGCCGACGTGCGGGCCGTCAATGCCGAGCATCGGCTCGACTGAGATTTTCACCACCGTTGCGGCGGGCGGCGGTTCGTTCGGCTCGAAGCCCGTGGCGAAGCTGCGAAAGGTCTCGTTCGCGAGTGGTGTGCCGGATTTTTTCGCGGCCTCGGCGCTCGCCGCCTTCGTCTTCACGAGTTCGAAAACGGTGCCGAGCTTTTGCAGTTCAAAATATTCTGGGAACGATTCGCGCAGCTTTTCAAACCATCCGAGCGACGCGGCGAAGTCCTCGCGCCGATAGTAGCAATCCGCGAGTCCGTGGATCGCGCGGTCGCGGAAACCGGCCCACTGGCGCAGCTTCAGCAGCACCTCATAGTGCTTCATCGCATCCTCATAGCGGCCTGCGAAACGATCCGTCTCGGCGCGCAGGAAGCGATACATGCCCTCGAGTTTCTGCTCGGGAAAATCGAGTTCCATCTTCTCCAGCAGCAGGCGTGTGCCGCGCACGTCGCCGCTGCGCAGCTTTTGCTCGGCGATACGAAGCTGCGCGCCGCGCTGGATCGCCTCGCTCTGTCCCGTCGCGGCGAAGCGCTCGCCGCCGAGTGTCTTCGCGAGCCGATAGCGTTCGGCGGCCTGCACCATGTCGCCCGCCTGCGTGTAGAGATCGCCCCAGTGGATCGCTGCCTCGCGCACCGCCGGGATGTTCAGGCCGCGATGCTGGTTGATGATCCGTTCGTAGAGCGTCGCGGCCTCCGCGTATTCCTTGCGATGATTCCATGCGATGTCCGCGCCCTTGAGCAGCGCGAGCACTTGCAGCGACGGCACTTTGCCTGCCGCCTTCAGCGCCTCGTCCATGAGTTGCATCGCCTCCACAGCGCGACCCTGCTCGGCCAGCGCCTCCATGATCGTCGTCTGCAAAACGATGCGGCGTTTCAAATCCACATCGGGCAGCGCGAGCAGGTGACGCCCGATTTTTTCCACGAGCGGCCAGCGGTTTGGCTGCTCGGACACGGTGAGGAAATCGAATAGCGAATTGATCCGCTGCGTGTCCCACTTGCTCCACTCGCTCGTCGTGAGCAGCTCCACCGCCTTCGCGAGAGAATACGGGCTCGTCGGTGCGGGCGCAGTCCACATGTAAACGCGCTGCGTGATCGGCGGCGGTCCGCCGCCGGCAGTCATCGTCACCATGTATTCGCCGGATTTGAAATAGACATGCGTCGGCGAAGCCCCCGTGCCGTGATTCCCGTCGCCGAAGTCCCACACGATTTTCGCCGCGTCCGCGATCACGCCCTGCGCCTCGAAGCGCGCGAGGTGCAGATTGTTCCCCGGCGTGCTCAGCGTGTCCTCCACGCCCCACACGAACGTCGTCGCGGGCGACCCATTTGCACCTTCGATGCTGGTTGCTTCGGCGAGACTGGCACGCGGGAACATGTCCGGCGGCACCCAGGTGCTGGCCAGTTTCCGTTTTGCGGTGTCGGCCTTCCAGTAGAGGGAGCAGTTTGCCCTCGCCGCATTCGCCCCGCAGACGTGATGAATCTCAAACGGATGCACGCCCTCGGTGAGTTCCACCTCCGCCCACGCGCTTGCGGGGATCGTGATGGCGAAAGGATGCGCGCCCTTCTGCTCCCACACGCGATTGCCATCAATGAACAGAAACGCCGCATGCTCCGCTCCGAGAAAGAATTTGTAAACGCCCGCTTCCTCGATGCGCAGAAAGCCGCGATACGACGCGGCGAAATTGTGCGGCGTGTCCGGCCGCGCGGGGTTCACATTCTGCGCGACCATGTCCACGAATGAATTCGCCGTGACGACCGTGCTCTTCTTCAGCCCCGCGACAACATCCGCCCAGCTCGCGATCGAGTCGCCCGCCCAGTCGCGGAATTCCGCCGTGATGCCTTCCTGGATCACCGGCCCATTCGCCGCGGGTGCGTTCGCATTTCCCGCGTAGGCCCAATACATCGGCGCATTCCCGCTGCGCTTAAATTGGATCAGCGTGTCGCCGCGCGGATGGTGCGAGAGAACCGCGACGGGAATCAGCGTGCCGTCCTGCGCCTGGACGCAAATGTCCGCGCCATCCGCACGTAGCCAGCCCGCCGCCGGAAGCCGTGCGATGACGGACTCGGTCGGCTGCTTTTCAGCCGTGAAATCCACGAGCACACGCAGCGGAAAGCGCACGCGATAGCCCGGTACCCAGGCCGGCGGCGGCGGGGCAGGGGAGGGCTCGGGCGCTGGCGCTGCCGGTGCGGCGGCGAGGAATGACGAATGCAGAATGACGAATGACGAAAGCAGCAGGGCCGCGCGGAAGGGAAACGACGAACGACGAACGACGAATGACGAAATCAGCAGGGCCGCGCGGTGGGGGAACGACGAATGACGAATGACAAATGACGAAAGCAGCAGGAAGAATTTCCATGCGCGAAACGCGACGTGGCGCGTAGCGCCAATACAACAATAGCCGTGGGTGACGAGTCCGCGAGGAACCCACGGACTCGCGCACACAACGGAAATAGCCGCGTAGCGGCGGCACAACTGCGCGGTCACACGTGATGTTGCGCTGCTACGCAGCGCGCTCGCACTTGATGCGATCCGTGGGTTCCTCGAAGACGCGTCACCCACGGCTATTGTTGTGGCCGACGCTACGCGTCTCATGATCAGCATATTTCCGAGGGCGGGTTTCACTTCGTCATTCGTCACTCCGGCTCATACGTCACCGTGAGCTGCCACTTGTGCCGATGCCCGCCGTGCGTCGGTGAGTGCAGCAGCGCAAATCCATCAAACGTGATCAGCCACCCGCGATTCGGCGCAGCGCCGGAATACCACATCTCGACATCCTGCGTGACGTTCACCGTGAGGAGTTGCCCGTTCACAAATTGCCCGGACGCCGTCGGGTTCGTCGCGCGATCCGTGGACTTCCCGCGCGCGCCTGCGACCGACCACTCCTGCTTCTTCGGATAAGTCGTGCGGTATTGAAAACACGCGCCGATTCCCCACTCGGGCAGCACGCGCCACACACTGATTTTCGTGCTGGCGACATTGTGCGCGATGGTCCACTCCGCGCGCGTGATGCGCATGCCCTTCGGAATCTGATCGAGCGAATAGCGCAGCAGATAGCTCGTGGCCGGTCCGGCGCCGGCTGCGGAATTGATGTAGCGCGTGTTGTCATAATTGTAGGTCGCCCAGCCGTTGCGTACGTTGGTCTCAGACAGCGCGGCGAAGGAATCCAGCGCATCCGCCTTGATGATGATCGTGCGCGCCACGAGCGGCACTGCGCCGAATGCGAGCAGCGCCACGCACAGTGCGATCACTTTTGATTTTATGAAAAGGAAACGCATCGCTCAGTCGTTCTTGTTCACCGCGACGTAGAGCCGCCCGTGCTTCTCGGAATACGCGAGTCCCTTCGCAATACCGCATTCCAGCTTCAGCCGATCACTTTTGCCATTCAGCCGCCCGTCCGCGCCGAGGCCGAGGAGGTGCAGCGATTTCGTGTCGCCGATCGCGACGCACGATTGCTTCACCGCGACCACCGGGATGCCCGTCATGTGCGCGCCCGTCACCGTCGCGACCTGCGGCAGCAGCGACGGATACCCATCCGTCTGCGCGATCTGGTAGAAGCGATGGTGATCTTGCAGGCAAATGTAGAGCGCGGGCTGCGTGGGATGCCCGGCGATGGCGCACGGGCCCGTGAGATCGCCGGGGATGTGAAACCACATCTGCCGCGCGCCTCCGTCGTGAACGTCATTCACGAGGCAGCCTGAGTAGCCTCCCATCAGCAGCGCCTCGCGCGCGGCGAACCAGCCCATGCCGGTCGGCAGGTAGCTGTTGATCAGCCGGCTTTTGGGCAGCGCCGCGAGGCGATTGTATTTTCCGTTCACATCCTTCCCGACCCTCGCCTTCAAAGTCGCGGCCTTGGGCTTTTTCCCCGGTGTCTCCTCCGGCGCATCGGTGGGCACCCCGTCCTCATCCAGCGCAAACACGCCGACGCTGCCCGTCCTCGGCGTGTCGCCCGTCGCATTCGGCACGAAGAGATGCCTTGCATCAAAGTCCAGCCCGACCGTGCCGCCGTTCACTCCGCAGTGAAAGCCCGCACCGCGCGTCCCCGTGTGCAGCAAGGCCAGCGCGCCGTCCTTGATCTCGTAAATCACGAGATGATCGAATTCCAGATGGTTGGCAAACTCGGGATGCTTCCCCTGCTTTTCCGCCGGAGGTG
>JANXZI010000489.1 GCA_025355595.1 Spartobacteria bacterium | reverse complement strand
CATGCTCACGAGCACGCCGGTGCCGCGGTTTGGGATTTCGCCCTTGTGCGGGCCGTAGCCGTGGAAGAGCGCGCTGATGATGCCGACGCCCTTCGTCACGTTCACGAGCACGGTCTCGAAGCCGATGAGCCCGCGCGTGGGGATGATCGCCGTGAGTTCCACGCTGTGCGGGTGATGCTCCATGTTGGTAATCTCCGCCTTCCGTCCTGCGAGGTTCTGCATGATCGTGCCGAGGTGCTCCTCCGTGAGATCCACGGAGAGTTCCTCATACGGCTCCTGTAAATCCCCTTTTGCATCGCGCTTGAAAATCACCTCGGGGCGCGACACGAGCAGCTCGAAACCTTCGCGGCGCATCTGCTCCACGAGGATCGCGATCTGCATTTCGCCGCGGGCCTTGATTTCAAAATGGCCGGCTACATCCGTCTCGGCGACTTGCAGCGAGACATTGGTCCGCGTCTCCTTGAAGAGGCGCTCCTTCACTTGGCGCGCGGTGAGGAGAGAGCCTTCGCGACCCGCGAGCGGGCCGTCGTTGATGCAAATCTTCATCGTGATCGTCGGCGGATCGATATCAATGAAGTGCAGCGGTTCGCGCTCCTCGCTGTCGGTGAGCGTCTCGCCGATGAACACATCCTCAAAGCCCGCGATGCCCACAATGTCGCCCGCTTCGGCCTCCGGAATTTCCACTTTCTTCAGTCCCTCGTGGCCGAAGAGCGCGGTCACTTTTGCCTTGGTCGCCTTCCCCTCGGTGTGGAGGCAGACGAGCGTGTCGCCGAGTTTTACCTTGCCGCTCACGATGCGCCCGAAGGCGATTCGGCCGAGGTATTCGCTGTAGTCGAGGTTCGCCACGCAGAATTGGAAGTACGGCTCGGCACCGATTTTCGGCGGCGGGATTTTGTCCACGATGGTCTGGTAAAGCGGCTCCATCGAGTCGCTCTCATCCGTCAGGTGAATCTTCGCGTAGCCCTGCTTGGCGCTCGCGTACACGATGGGGAAATCGAGTTGCTCGTCGTTCGCGTGGAGTTCGAGGAAAAGCTCGAACACCTGATCCAGCACCTTGTGCGGCTCGGCATTCTCGCGGTCGATTTTGTTGATCACCACCATCGGCTTCGCGCCATTCTCCAGCGCCTTTTTCAAAACAAATTTCGTCTGCGCCTGCGGGCCGTCGTGCGCGTCCACCACGAGCAGCACGCCATCAATCATCTTCATGATGCGCTCCACCTCGCCGCCGAAGTCGGCGTGTCCGGGAGTGTCCACGATGTTGATGTGATAGTCCTTCCAGCGGAACGCCGCGTTCTTGGCCTTGATGGTGATGCCCTTCTCGCGCTCGAGGTCCATGGAGTCCATGATGCGCTCCTCGCTCTGCTTGGCTTCGTTGGCGCGGAACGTGCCCGCCTGCTTGAGCAGGCAGTCCACGAGGGTGGTCTTGCCGTGATCGACGTGGGCAATGATGGCGATGTTTCTGATGTTTTGCTGTGACATGAATTTGTTTCTCCCGGAAAAAAGGGGGCGGAATATGGCAGCTATTTTCGCGCTGGCAAGGGGCGTGTATGGCAAATACGTGTGGGCGACCTCAAGAGCCACGAGATCGCGAACCTGATCACCACTCATGCATGGAAACTGAGTTTGGAGGCCACGGCAGCGCTGAGGAAAATGCGCCGCCGCCCCTCCACCATCGCCGCCTGCTTCTCACAGGCTGAACTCTGGCCTTGAGGTCACCCTATTACGCGAGTCCCGATCATCGAAGTGACCGGCTGTGGATTCAAGGCCAAGCACCGCGCGGCTGCTGTGCCGCGACCGCGCGTGACTACTTTCCGAGAGCTGGCTCGGGCGGCTTCGCCGCGCCCTTCGCGATCATTTCCTTCACGCGCTCTTCGATCTGTGCGGCCTGCTTGCCTTCCTCGGTGTCGGCGGCGAGCGCCTTCACTTCGCCCATGAGCTTGAGCACAGTCTCATTGTCCTGCGGCGGACGATAGACAGCGAGCAGCGAGAAAAGTGCGGCCTGCTTTTGATTCGGGGTGAGCTTCGTGTGGGAGGCGATGAACTCATCGGTCTTCTTGCGCGCTCCGGAAGCGCCGTCCTTGCCCGCGATGGTGCCGATTTCACCCTGGAGCGTGGCGAGATCGGCCTTGAAGCCCATCGCTGCGCCCATGCCCGTCTCGTCCTTCGGATCGAGTGCGGTGATTTCCGCGATCACCTTCGAGTAGTGCTGCGCCACGAGTTTTTCATCGAGCACCTTCAGTCCCGCGGCGAGGAATTTCGCCTTCTCCACGCCGCTCGCGCCGTCGGCCTTTTTCCACGCTTCGTCGCGTTTCACTCTCACCGCGCGCAGTTCTTCGAGATGCGGGAGATATTTCTCGGGGCCGCCGGCCTGGTAGCCCGTCTGTGCATACGGGCGGCCCTGTGCGTCGGCGAGGACGATGCTCGGGAAACCCTGGATGCCGAACTGCGTCTGGAGCTTCGCGTTCTGCTCCTGTGTTTCCTTCGGGATCTTCGATTTGTCATTCGGGAAATCGAGTTCCACGAGAACGAAATTCTTCGGGCCCGCCGTCTTGAATGCGTCGAGGTCAAACACCTCCTTGCGCAGCTTGATG
>JANXZI010000484.1 GCA_025355595.1 Spartobacteria bacterium | reverse complement strand
AATTCCGCAGTGTGCTCCCAGACTATGCCTCTGTCTCCGGCGCCTCCGTCCACGCGACGGCCTCCGGTGAATAGTCCATCCGGTAGCCGAGTGGGAGCCGGATGGCACTGCGAATCTCGGCGTGATGACCGCTGAAGGCTCGCGTCTGCTGAAGCACAGTTTCATCGAGCGCATCATCGCGTGGGGATAGCGGATGCGTGAGACATCGGGCTTCGCTCGCGGCGCGAAGGCGAAGCCGCAGAACAAGCCGTGGTGACGGTCGCATTTCGCGGCTGACGCGCTGCGGAAAAACTCGACATCGCCCCGGCGTGGCGGCAGCGTTTCGCGCAGAAGGTCCGTTTCAAAAGAAACAGGAACTGACTACCCATGCCCCACGAAACACAGCGCGCCACAGGCAGCGAATCCGGGACGTGGGGCACCGCCGGGAAGAACCGGCCCGCGGCGAGAAGCATCGAGGAACTTCGCAGCCAGCACGCGGAGATGGAGCGGTTCTTCGACATGGCGCTGGACATGATCTGTGTCGCGGGCACGGACGGGTATTTCAAAAAGCTGAACGCGGCGTGGGAGAAGACGCTCGGCTTCACGAAGGCGGAGCTTCTCGCACGGCCAGTTCTGGAATTCGTCCACCCGGATGACCGCGAGGCCTCGATCGCGGAATTGCAAAAAGTCCGGCACGGTGTGGATGTCGTCTTCTTCGAGAACCGCCTGCTGCACCGCGACGGCTCATATCGCTGGCTGTCGTGGAAGGCGCCGGCGATCCCGCCGGGGCAGGATTTCCTGTACGCGACCGCGCGCGATGTGACCGACGCGAAGCGCGCGGAGGAGGAGCTGCGCGGGAGCCAGACACGGCTGAAGCTGGCGCTGGATGCGGCGGAGATCGGCGACTGGGAGCTGAATCTCGAGACCGAGCAGGCGACCCGCTCGCCGAAGCACGACCAGATTTTCGGCTATGACGGGACGCAGCAGGAATGGACGTATGCGACATTTCTCGCGCACGTCCACCTGGAGGATCGCGAGCGTGTGGACGGGAAATTCCGCGAGTGCGTGGCCAGCGGCGGGAATTCGTATTTCGAGTGCCGCATCATCCGCAGCGACGGGGCCGTGCGCCACCTCTGGGTGCGGGGCAGCGTGTATCCCGACGCGTCCGGGCGCCCGGTGCGGATGCTCGGGATGGTGCGCGACATCACGGACCGCAAGCGGACGGAGACGGATCTGCACGATCGCGAGGCACGGATGCGCGCGGTGCTGGAGAATGCCGTGGAGGGCATCATCACGATTGACGAGCGGGGGACCATCGAGTCCGCGAACGCAGCGGCGGAGAAAACCTTCGGCTACGCGCTTGCCGAGCTGGTGGGGAGCAATGTCTCGATGCTCATGCCTGAGTCATACCGCGCGCAGCATGTCGGAGGCCTCGCGAACTATCTCCGCACCGGGGAGGCAAAGGTCATCGGCCGCCGCAGCGAAGTCACCGGCCTCCGCAAGGACGGCTCGTGCTTTCCGATGGATCTCTCGGTCGGCGAAGTCCGCATCGAGGGCCGGCGGCTGTTCACGGGATTTGTCCGCGACATTACGGAGCGCAAGCACGCCGAGGAGAGCCTGGCGCGGCTCGGCGCGGAGGCCATCCAGCGGGCGGCCCAGCTCGAGTCGGCGAACAACGAGTTGGAGGCATTTTCCTACTCGGTCTCCCACGATCTGCGCGCGCCGCTGCGCCATGTGCAGGGCTACGTGGAGCTGCTGAAAAAGGCCGTCGGCGACCAGCTCCCGGAAAAGGCGGTGCGATACCTCGCAGTCATCGCCGATGCGGGCCGGCAGATGGGGCAGCTCATTGATGACCTCCTCGCATTTTCCCGCATCGGCCGCACCGAGATGCAGCGCGACACGGTGAACCTCGACGAACTCGTGCAGGGATGCCTGCTCTCGATCGAGTCCCAGATTCGCGACCGGAACATCCTCTGGCGGATCGCGCCGCTGCCCGCCGTCACCGGCGACCGCGCGATGCTGCGGCAGGTCTTCGCAAACCTCATCGGCAACTCGGTGAAATACACCGGCCCGCGCGAACGGGCGGAGATCGAAATCGGGCTCGGCCCGCGCGAGGCCGGCAGCGTGACGATCTTCATCCGGGACAATGGCGTGGGGTTCGATATGCAGTTTGCGGACAAGCTTTTCGGCGTCTTCCAGCGGCTGCACACCTCATCGGAATTCGAGGGCACCGGCATCGGCCTCGCGAACGTGCGGCGCATCATCACCCGGCACGGGGGCCGCGTCTGGCCCCAGGCCGAGGTCGGAAAAGGCGCGACATTTTTCTTTACCCTTGAGGAAGCCGGGGCCGCCCCGCACGATGCGGCCGGATTATGAACATGATGACTCACGTCCATCACATCCTCCTCGTGGAAGACAGCCCGCAAGATGCGGAACTGACGCGCGAGGCCTTGTCCGAAAACAACGTGACCAACGGCCTCGATCACGTGAGCGACGGGGCCGCCGCGCTCGACTACCTCTTCCGCCGCGGTGCGTATGCGAATCGCGAAAATGGAAACCCGGCGCTCATCCTTCTCGATCTGAAGATGCCGAAAGTGGACGGCCTCGAAGTGCTCCGGCAGATCAAAGGCGACCCGAAGCTGAGGACGATCCCCGTCATCGTCATGACCTCCTCGCGCGAAGGCCCCGACATTAGCCGCTGCTACGAACTCGGAGTGAACGCCTTCGTCGTGAAGCCCGTGGCCTTCGGCGAATTTGCCGAGGCGGTGAAGGCCATCGGCGTCTTCTGGGTGACGCTCAACGAGCCGCCCACACCGCTCCCGGCAGCGCAGCCCTGAACGGAAAACGCGCAAACTGCGCGGAGGATTGAGCGCCGCACTTGCCATTGGCGAATGGTGGCGCTTCCCGCGCTGCCATTCATCACACAATGCGTCCGCGAAGCGTGCGCTGCGAATTTTTTGTATTCCTGAATTCCGCCATTTTTGTATTCCTGCGGGATGGCCAAGACCTACACCTCCACGATTCAGATCCGCTGCTGGAAACATCACCAGTGCGTGGGCTGTGAGGGCAGCTATGCGTATGAGTTTGTCCGGAAAATCACGGGCACGGGAGGGACCGAGGAAAAGGCGTCCAAAGCAGCAAATGCGAATGCGGAGAAGGCCATCGCAAGCGACACGGACCTTCACCCGTGCCCGACCTGCGGCCTCTTCCAGCCCGACATGATCGGCCAGCGTCGCGCGCAGCGTGCGTGGCTCGTGTTCTGGTGCGCGCTCGTGGCTTTCGGCGTGAGCCTCATCCTGGCCTCCGCATACACAGTGCAGATTGACACGCTGACGTGGGTCGTGGCGGGGATCGGCGCATTTGCCGCGGCGGCCCTGTGGAAGATCAATGTCTGGAATCCCAACAGCAATGTTTCCTCCAACGTCACACGCGCTGCGGGGAATGTGGCCGCGGGGAAACTCCTGCACCAGCCCGGCGATGCCTCGCGCCCGGTGAAGCACCTCGCGATGCCGGCGAAATCCGCCTTTCACAAAGTAACGCTCCTTCTCGTGCTGGCCGCGGTGATCCTTGCGGCGATGCCCGAAGTCGTGCGCGCCTCGCGCGGGTGGCCGATCAATTCCACGGCCTACCCGCCCGTGGCCGGTCCCGGCGACCATGTGCGAATCTACATGGACGGAAAAATCGAGAGCATCAAAAGCTACTGGCGCGGAAAGGCCGACGCCCGCATCCGCGAGGGCACCCACATTTACCCCGCGACGACGAGCACCAACCAGAAAGACTGGGGCACGACCATCCATGCGAAATCGAGCGAGAAATCGAGCAGTTCCACGCCGTGGGTTGGGGTCACCTTGCCCAATGAGGCGGGCCTCGCAGGCAAGGCGGTGAATTGCGACATCCAGCTCAATGTGCAGTTTCCACAGATGCAGGGATCGGGCACCTTTACGACCGCATCGAAGAGTATGCAGCGCACCGTGGGCCTGAACCTCGCCCCCGTCGGTGCGGGCACCAGCTACACTTCGCTGTGGTGGCAATACACGCTCGCCAGCATGGCCCTCCTGCTGGTATGCTCGATATTCCTCGTCCGGATCGCGCGCGCGCTCCAGCGCCAGGCACCTCCAACGAAGATCTTCACCGCTGACGGAGGCGCGAGCAAATAGCGCGGCGCAACACACGGCATTCGCGGGGCTCGGGGGCCTCATGGTCACACGGGCAAAAAAGTGGAGGCGAGGGGAGTTGAACCCGTTCAAGCCCACACAAACCTCACTACATGATGCGCTCCATCAGAGAAGAATGCGTTTGTTCATCATGTCGCAAAGTTTGTGTCCGGGTGATTTGTCACAAATTGTCACACGAAATTGGACGATGGATCGGCTCTGCTCCACATGCTCTTGAGGGCATCGTGATGCCCGACGAAATGAAGTGCGGCAATGTGGTAAACCACTGCTCCGAGCTGCCTGAAAAACGCGACTTGCTTTTCGCCTGCTCAAATTCTTGGCATTGAACCAAGAGTGGGCGCGCTATCGTCACGGATCGTGTAACCGACGGCCTCGTAGCCTTGGCGGCGTTTGTCGAACATCCGCGAGAGCATCGGCACGGCACCGTCAATGTAATCGTGGACTCGCACCTCGGTCTTGTCAGCGTGCAGTCGGTGGAGCCGCCCGACGTATTGCTGGAGCGTGCCGCGCCACGAGATTGGCATCGCGAGAAAGAGCGTATCGAGCCGACTGTCGTCGAATCCCTCGCCGATGTAGCGCCCCGTCGCGATGATGACGCGCGGCGTGTCCTGCGGGATCGCGACGAGTTCACTCGCGACGGCAGCACGAGCTTTCGCGTCCTGGCCACCTTGGAGCACGACCACGCGTGCGACTTTTCCGCACAGCGAGCGGGCGAGTGCGTCCGCGTGCGATTTCCGCTCAGTGAGCACGAGTGGTGAACGGCCTTCGGCGACGGCCACGAGCACATCGCGGATGATCTGTGCATTGCGACGCTCGTTGGCAATGAGTTCGGCGTAGAGTTGCTGGATGGGCAGTTCGACGCCGGGTGGAGTTTGAAAACACGTCGGACATGGAATGACGACGTGATCGAAAGGCCGAGTTGCCGCGTGCTTCCGCGCATCCACTCGGAAGCGCACTGGCCCGCATTGCATGAAGATGATCGGATGATGTCCGTCCTTTCGGATCG